>NZ_JBDPMI010000010.1:0-225978 GCF_039871555.1 Streptomyces sp. B5E4 | reverse complement strand
TGACCTGGACATCCACCTTGATGTCCTTGTTCTTCGCCTCGAACCGCTTCACCACATCGTCCCAGTACACCTTGGACGCATTCGACGCCTTGTCCCCGTAATCAGCCGCCACCAACTTGATGGTGGTGGCCCCGCCATCACCGTCGCCGCCGCCACCGTCGTCACCGCAGGCCGTGAGGCCCAGCGCACCGACAGCGCAGACCGCGAGGATCCTGATCGTGCTCTTGCGCATCTCTGACGCCACCTTCGTGGGAACACTTTCGCGTGGATGCTTGAAGTTGATTGAACCTGGCGCTCTCGGAGCAGTATCGCGCATCCTGTGTGGCGTGAGTATGCATCCACAGATGCCCCTCGTCCAGACGTCGCCCCGAACTGTGACCTGACGTGTCGGGTCGATGGCGGCTCGGAGGGAGGGGCGCACGTTGCGTGATCGTGCACGTGCGCACAGGGCTACGATGCGGACTTCGCGAGAAGGGACGGCGGGATGTCCAAGCACGACCGGTGGAGCAGCCTGTTGCAGCACCTGGCCGAACACGGCCGGCTCGAGGTGGAGGAGGCCGCGTCGGTCCTGGAGGTGTCGGCGGCGACGATCCGCCGGGACCTCGACGAACTGGCTGAGCAGCAGTTGCTCGTGCGTACCCGGGGCGGAGCGATCGCCCATGGCGTGTCCTACGAACTGCCGCTCCGCTACCGGTCCGTACACAACGCCGCCGAGAAGCGCCGTATCGCGGAGGCGGTCGCCGATCAGATCGGCCAGGGGATCGTGGTCGGCATCAACGGTGGTACGACCACGACCGAGGTGGCACGCGCGCTGATCATCCGGGCAGCAGGAGACGGCGCCGAGCAGGTGGGGGGGACGACGGCGCCAAGCGTGACCCTGGTGACGAACGCCCTGAACATCGCGAGCGAAGCGGCGGTCCGACCGCAGATCAAGTTGGTGCTGACCGGCGGCGTCGCGCGTCCCCAGACCTACGAACTCGTCGGCCCCCTTGCAAGCCGCGTCATGAGCGACGTGGCGCTGGATGTCGCGGTCCTCGGCGTCGACGGTGTGGATTCCCGGCTGGGGCTGATGACCCACCATGAAGAAGAGGCGAGCATCAGCCGCCTGTTCGCAGAACGCGCCCACCGGGTGATCGTGGCTGCCGACTCCTCGAAGCTGGGACGGCGGGCGTTCGCGAGGATCTGCGGCCTGGACCGCATCGACGTCCTGGTGACCGACTCAGCCGCTTCCGGCGAAGCGATCGCTCGTCTCACCGACGCCGGGATCGAAGTGATCAGCGTGTGAGACGTGTGGTCACGGCGAATCGAGCCGTCCCGCACACGGGTCCGAGCGCGGGCACGGCCCGCCGGTCCTACGCACTTGCCCCCCGGCGCGGAACGCGCCCGCTGCCGCTTGAGGCCGCGGGGAAGATGCGCCGCTCACGGCGGTCCGTCGCCCAGCAGGATCACCGCGCCGTACGTGCCCGAGGCCAGGGCCACCGCGCCTGTCACCGCTGCGCTCCTCCCTGCGGGCCAGCGAGCCATGGGCGTCGCCAGGGGGAGCAGGAGCGGGAAGGCCGGGGTCATGAGGCGGGGGCGGGAGCCGAAGTAGGCGGCGCCGACGAGGGAGAGGGTGACGACGGCGCAGGCGTGCGTGACCAGGGCGAGCGGCAGGCGTTGCCGGGCGGTGGCGAGGAGGAGTCCGCCGACCAGGCCCAGCGCGGCGCACACCGCGGCGCCGGCCAGCGGGGAGGGCCAGGGGCCGGTGAGGAGGTTCCACGTGAAGGCCGCGAGAGCGGCGCCGCCGTCGAGGTGGTTGCCCCAGGCCGCCTGGACGTGGAAGTAGCCGAAGGGGCTTTTCTCGCGCACCCCGACGTAGGTCATGTACGCGAGCCAGCCCAGCGGGGCGAGGAGCATCCCGGTGAGCAGGCGCCGGTTGTGGCGCAGCAGCGTGCCGGCCGGGGTGCCGCCGCGGGCCTGTGCGGCCAGGTGAACGGCCCCCGCGGCGGCGAGTGCGGCGATCAGCGCGGCGGCCGTCGGGCGGCACAGCCCCGCCGCCGCGGCCAGCAGACCCGCCGCCCGCCAGCGGTTGGTCAAAGCGGCGTGGAGGGACCATGCCGTGAGCGCCGTGAAGAGGGACTCGGTGTAGGCCATCCACTGCACGAACCCCGTGGGCAGCGCGCCCCACAGGGCGGCCAGCAGGACGCCGGCGCGGTGCCCCGCGACGTGGGCGCCCACCGCGTGGATGCCCCACGCGGCGACGAGCGACGAGACCACCGCCACCAGCAGCCCGGCGTCCCCGACGCCGAGCGGCGAGGCCGCCGCCAGCAGCCGCTCCAGCGCGGGCAGGAGCGGGAAGAAGGCGAGGTCCGGGTGGACGCCGCCGTCCGGCAGGCGGGCCTCGTAGCCGTAGCCGTTCTGCGCGATGCGCTGGTACCAGACCGCGTCCCAGCGGGCGTTGAGGCGCCGTGAGGGATCCTCGTCCGTCAGCGCGGCGCCCGCCCAGAGCAGGAGCAGCCCGGTGAGCCGCACCGCCGCGTACGCCGCCAGCGCGGGTGCCGCCGCCGGGATCGCCGGCGCCGCGGCGCGCAGTGTCCGCCGCAACCGCCGGGGGACGGAGGGCGCTTGGTCCGTACGCGGGAAAGCCGTCATGGGGCCCGGATGTTCGCCGGTGGCCGCTGTGAGGACGCTGAAGGACCCTGAGGACCGCCTCAGACCTGAAGAGTTCCTTCAGGAAGGGGACGAGGCCGCGGGGATACTGGGCGTATGCGGTTACTGGTGGTCGATGACGAGGAAGGGCTCGCCGCCTCCCTCAAACGGGGCCTGGAGGCGGCCGGTTACGCCGTGGACCTGGCCCACGACGGCCACACCGGCCTGTACCTGGCGCGGGAGTACCCGTACCAGGCGATCGTGCTCGACATCATGCTCCCCGGGCTGAACGGCTACCGCGTGTGCGCCCGGCTGCGGGCGGAGGGCGTCGAGACGCCCATCCTCATGCTCACGGCCAAGAACGGCGAGTACGACGAGGCCGAGGGGCTGGACACGGGCGCCGACGACTACCTGGCGAAGCCCTTCTCGTACGTGGTGCTGGAAGCCCGGCTGCGCGCGCTGCTGCGCCGGGGCGGCTCCCGCACGCGGGCGGTGCTGCGCATCGGTGACCTGTGGATCGACCCGGCGGGCCGCTCGTGCGGGCGGGGGGAGACCGGGGTCGCGCTGACGGCGAAGGAGTTCGCCGTGCTGGAGTGCCTGGCCCGCCGGTGCGACGAGGTCGTGTCGAAGACGGAGATCGCCGAGCAGGTGTGGTCGGCGGACTTCGACGGCGACCTGAACATCGTCGAGGTGTACGTCAGCGCCCTGCGCCGGAAGATCGACGTGCCGTTCGGCCGCCGCTCGATCACGACGGTGCGCGGCTGCGGCTACCTGATGTCCGGCCATGCCCCTGTCCGCTGACGCCGGGGCCACGACGGGGTTCCGGCTCCTGCTGCTGCGCCGCGCGGCGGGCGATCCCCGGGCCCGTGCGGCCGTCGCCGCCGGCTGCGCGGCGGGTGCGGTGGTCTTCGTCCCTCCTCTGCTGCAGATCCGTGGTCTGCCGGGGGTGGTCCTCGTGGCGCTGGTCGCCTGGGCGGCGGGAGGAGGCGGATGGCCCTGGCCCCGGTTGCGGGGCGCCCTCGCGGCGGGCGGGATGACCGCGGTCCAGTTCGCTGTCCGCAGCCGCTTCGGCGCCCCCCTCGACGCCTACGGCACGAACAAATCCGTCCTGGGAGTCCTTGAGACTCCACCGTTCGTGAGCCCCCTCCTGGGCATCACGGTCGGGGTCACGGCCTGGTTGTCGGCTGGGCCCTCCGGCCGGGGAGTGCCGCTGCGGAACCGGTTCGCGCTGGTCGCGTACATCGCGACTCTGTTCGCCTTCTCCGCCGTGCTCTGGATCACGTCGATGATGGCGGTGGGCAAGGGCGCGTCGGATGGCTGGGACTCGGCCCGACTCGAAGTGGAGCTGCTCTATCTGGCGCAGGTCGCCGCCGTCGTGATCGGTACCGTCGCCTGGGTGACGGCCGGGCGGGCGCTGCGTCCCGTGGACGCCATCCGCGAGGAGCTGGAGGACATCACCCTGCGCTCGCTCGACCGGCGGGTGCCCGTGCCCAGGGGCGGGGACGAGCTGACCCGGCTGGCGCTGACGACGAACGCGATCCTGGTACGCCTGGAGCGCTCGACTGAGCTCCAGCAGCAGTTCATCGGCGACGCCTCGCACGAGTTGCGCAGCCCCGTGGCGGCGGTGCGGGCGTCGCTCGAATCGCTGCTGGCGCACCCGGAGCGGGTCGACTGGCCGACTGCCGTACGCAGCGCACTGCAGGAGCTGGAGCGGCTGCAGGGCCTCAGCGAGGACCTGCTGCTGCTGGCCCGGCTGGACGGCACCGCGCCCCTGCCCCGCGACCCCGTCAACCTCACCGACCTCGTACACGACCTGGTCGAGGAGCACCGTCATCTGCGCCGTTCGCACCCGCTGGAGATCCGCCTCGGTGCGTCGGGGCCGCCGGCCCGGGTGAGGGGCAGCGGCATACAGGTGGAGCGCATGCTGCGCAACGTGCTGGGCAACGCCTGCCGCTACGCCGAGAAGGAGATCGAGGTGGCCGTCCGCACCGAGCGGCACGACGGCGTCGCGACGGTACGGATCGACGTCCGCGACGACGGCCCGGGGATACCGGCCACCGACCGGGAGCGGGTGTTCGAGCGGTTCAGCCGGCTGGAGGACGCGCGTGCCCGCAAGTCCGGCGGAGCCGGACTCGGGCTGGCCATCGCCCGGGAGATCGCGGACCGCCACGGCGGCACCCTGCGCTTCACTGACGCACCGCAAGGCGCGCACGCCGTCTGCCGCCTCCCCGCGGCGGGGCCACGGACTGCTGCCGGGCGATGAACCAGGAAGCCGCCCGCCCCGCGTCGACGGGCGACGCGGCCGCAGACGTCAACGCCCTCCGCCCGGCCGCCGGGCCCGCCGGCCTTCTCGCCGGACGGGAAGGAGCGGGGCCGCGCGGGCGCGCGGCCCCGCCGAGGGTGGTGGGGAGGTCAGCGGTCCTGGGCGAGGGCGTTCAGTTCGCGCAGGAGGCCGTCCTCGGTGGCGAGGAGGTCATGGAACGTACCTTCCTCGCGGAGGCGTCCTTGGTCGAGGACGATGACGCGGTCGGCCATCCGGGCGTTGTCCAGGCGGTGGGTGACGACAACGGTGATCCGGTCGGGAGCCATCTCGCGGAGCTTGCGGAAGATCAGGTGCTCGCCCCGGGCGTCCATCTCGCTGGTCGGCTCGTCCAGGACGAGCACGGCGGGCTCCCGGTACATCGCCCGCGCGCACGCCAGCCGCTGCCACTGCCCACCGGACAGCTCGTGTCCGCCCCACACCGAGCGGGCCAGCAGGGTGTCGAGCCCGTCCGGGAGCGCTTGGAGGGCGCGGGTCATGCCGACGCGTTCCGCGGCGTCCCAGATGCGGTCGTCGGCGTGCTCGCGGGGCTGGCCGAGGGTGATGTTCTCGCGGGCGGCGAGCGGCCAGTGCCCGTTCTTCTGGGGGACGAGACCGACGTGCCGCCAGACCGACTCCGCGTCCGCGGTGGCGAGGTCGGTGTCGTCCCACAGGACCGTCCCGCCGGTCGGCAGGGTCAGTCCGGTCAGCATGCGGATCAGGGTCGACTTGCCAGCGCCGTTCTCGCCGACCAGGGCGACCACTTCGCCGCGGTTGAGGGTGAGGGTGATCGGGTGCAGCGCGGGGGTGTCCTTGTGGGGGTACGTGAACTCGGCCCCGCACAGGCGGATGCGGCGAGGCGCACCGGCCGGAGTGGTACCGCGGGCGGTGGTCATGGAGCGGACTTCGTCGGTGAAGGTGTAGTAGTCGCTGAGGTAGAGGCCGTGGTGGAACATCACCGCCCCGTACCTGACGATCGAGTTGAGGGCGCGCCCGGCCGTCTGCGAGGCGACGATGGCGGTGCCGGCGATCGCGGTGGACATGGCTCCCGCGAGGGCGAGCGCGGCCAGCGCCGCCCACATGCCGAGCGTGAACAGCCCCGCCAGGGACGCCGCGAGGAGCGTCACGAGCAGGTACGGGCGGGCGCCCTGGAGTTCGCGGCCTTCCACCCTGTCGCACATCACCCGGTACCAGGAGTACAGGTACGGGCGCATGGTGTTGGCGCGCAGTTCGTCGGCGAGGTCGGGGGTGGTCAGCCACCAGCGCATCATCCCGCGCACGTTGCGGGAGGAAATGGTGCGGTCGTGAACGCGGTAGTCGATGCGCGCGGCGATCACCCCGCCCATGCCTCTGGGGATGACCGACAGCAGGAGCACACCCAGGAGCAGGGGGTGCAGGGAGGTCAGGACGGTCGCGGCGGACACGAGTTGGACGAGGCCGTTGGTCAGCGTCTTGGCGTCGTCCGCGAGGTCGACCGCGCGCAGGGCGCCGGTCTCCGCGGCCCGGCTCCGGTCGGTGAAACCTTCGGTGTCGTACGCGGACAGCTCGGCCTTCATGTGGAGGTCCACCAGGGTGAGATCGACGGCGGAGGCGATCTGCGGGTTCAGTCGGCGCGTGGCCCAGTCCGCGAGGATCCACATCGCGGCGCCGAGCGCCATCGCGACGACGGCGACCGTCAGCGCCGGCCAGGCCCGGGCGAGTCCGGTGCGGGCGTCGGAGGTGGCGAGGTGGGGCATCGCCTCGGCGACCGCGGTGAGCATGACGGCGGTGCCCAGACCGGACAGCACCTGGCACACGAGGATCGTGAGCGTCATGCGGCGGTCGACGGACCACGCCAGCCGGGCAGACTGGGCGAGCGCCGTCGGGATCCGGCGGGCCATGTCCCGGAGGGTGGCGTCGTCCAGGGCCTTGCGGTGCTTGCGCCCGTGGAAGTCAAGCTCGGGCGGAGCCGAGGGCCGCGGAGCCGAGGACTGCGGATCCGACGCCCGTGCGGCGGGAACGGCCGCCGCGCGTGCCTTCGCGTCGCTCATGCCCCCCACCTCGGTGACGGTCGTGATGCGGACGCGAAGGGCGCGCGGCGCGCGGCGGCCGGGCGCTGGAGCGGCGTGGGCTTGACGGGCTGAGCGGGAGGATTTTCGAACGCGGGATGGGCGGCGGGATGAGGCCGTACAGGATTCACGGTTTGCTCCTCGGGGAGAGATCGGGTCGAGCACCCGGACAACGTGGACGATCAGGGGCCCGATACGGGCCGGACCGGGCGATGGATCGAGCGCAGGTTCGAGGCAGGGTGCGGCGGGCAGGCGTGGTCGGCCCTCCCGTACGTTCGATTCACTCGTCGAGGGGACAGCGGCGCATGCGTGACCCGGGTGGGGGATTGCGTGAGGGCGTCGGATGCACTGGTCTCCTCAACGGGGTGAAGGCGCCTGCGGGAGGGAACCCTCGACCACGCCACTGACAACCAGGCGGCCGCGGTGCCGGGATCCGGACAATCCGAGCACCCTGTCCGGCCCGGGGCAGCGGCCGGCGACACCGGCCGGATGGCCTGGGCGGGAGCCGGAAGAAAACGCTTTCGAAGCGGCGTACGGATCCCCGGAGTTGAGCGGTCGACGAGTTGGCCGGAACTCCCCGGAGCGCGAGGGGCGGCAGGCCCGCCGACGCACATCACGGACCCCGCGCCGATGCCGCCGACCGTGCCCGGTGCCGATCCCCGCGAGGACCAGCGGCCCGATCGCCTGCCACCACCGCCGGTCGAACCACTGCAGACAGGTGGCGACCAGGAGCACCAACGCACATACGACGGCGACGGCCATGCCGTCCCGTGTCCGTGGTGGCAGCGGACGACGGTCCGCCCCCGGGCCCCCTACCAGATGTCCTCCTTGAGGGCGTACGCGGACGGGGACGAAACCTGTTGTTGCAGGGTTGTTGCGCTACGTGGTGAGGACGCCGAAGGAAAGTCGGTACGCTCCCCGTTGACTTCGGGGTATCGGCAGGAGTTCGACTGCCGTGAACAGGGGATGATCACCATGACACGTACGCCTTCGGCCAACCTCTTCCGGCCGCTTGAGCAGAGCGACCCGGCCGTTGTCGGTGGTTATCGGCTCGCCGCCGTGCTCGGCACCGGCGGGATGGGGAAGGTGTACCTCTCCTACACGCCCGGTGGCCGGCCCATCGCTATCAAGGTGATCCGGCCCGAGTTCAGTGAGGACCCCGAGTTCCGGCGGCGCTTCCAGCGGGAGGTCCAGGCCGCGCAGCGGGTGCAGGGCCTGTACACCGCGCCGGTCATCGACTCCGACACCGAGGGCCCGCAGCCCTGGCTGGCCACGGCGTACGTGCCGGGTCCCTCGCTCGCGCACGCCGTGGCGCAGCACGGCGCGCTGCCGCTGCGCAGTGTGCTGCTGCTGTCCGTCGGGGTCGCCGAGGCCCTGCACGTCATCCACGGCGCGGGCATCGTCCACCGCGACCTCAAGCCCGCCAACGTGCTGCTCGCCTCCGACGGTCCCCGCGTGATCGACTTCGGTATCGCCCGCGCCGCGGAGACCACCGCGCTCACCGGCACCGGGGTCAGCGTGGGCACCCCGTCGTTCATGGCGCCGGAACAGGCGGCGGCCGGTACGGTCGGTCCCACCACCGACATCTTCGCCCTCGGCCAGATCGCGGCCTTCGCCGCGATCGGCGCACCGGCCTACGGCGAAGGGTCCTCGCATGCGGTGCTCTACCGGATCGTGCACGAGAATCCCGACCTCAGCGGTGTGCCGGCGGAGCTGCTGCCCCTGGTGACCCGCTGTCTGACGCGCGACCAGGACGGCCGGCCGAGCCTCACGGAGGTCATCGAGCTGTGCCACGAGATCTCGCCGGAGCCGCTGCGCCAGGGCGAGGACTGGCTGCCGCAGGCGGTCGCCGGCTCGATCACCGAGCGGCTGCAACTGCCGGAACCGGCGAAGACCCCGCCGCCGCAGCCGACCGTCGCACCGACCCCGACCCCGACCCCGACCCCGACCGAGGCCGCGCCGCAGCACCCGCCGACCCAGTACTCTCCGCAGCCCCCGGCACCGGGCCCGGGGCACCCGCACCCGCAGGCCGCTTTCTCCCCGACCGCCGCCGCGCCGACGCAGAGCGCGCCGGGCGTTCCCGGATCGGTGCCGCCGCCCGGCCACCCGATGCAGCCCACGCCCCCGCCCGGCTACCGCACTCCGCCCCCCGGTTACCGCCCCCCGCCGCCTGGCGTCCGCACTGCCTACGTGGCCCCCCAGCCGCCCAAGAAGAAGCGGACCGGGCTGATCGTCGCCGCGTCGGTGGTGGGGGCGATCGTCGTCCTCGGGGTCATCGGCTCCCTGCTGCCGGACGGCTCCGACAAGGACAACGAGAGCAAGGCGCCCGCCGGCACCAGCACCGGTGGCGGCGACCACAGTTCGGGCGAGGGCGCAGCCTCGGACGCCGAGAAGAAGCGGACCGACCCGAAGCCGGCCACGTACACGGGCATCGACGTGACCCAGAACTACTCCCTCAACCTCGCCGACAACCCCCCGCGGCCCGCGGAAGGGGACGTGGTCTACAGCGGCCAGGACTTGTACTACTACGTCGACACCCTCTTCACGGACTCCTGGATCGGCAGCGACAACGGAAAGTTCATCCTGCTGAACAACTCGGAGAAGGGCTCCCTGGAGACCTGCCGTACGGAGACCCGCTTCACCGAGAAGATCACTCTCGACCAGGTCGGCGACGGATCGCAGTTCTGCGTGCTCAGCGACGCGGGCCATATCGCGGTGGCGACGTACCGTGGCATGAGGGAGTCGGGCGACGCGTCCTACGTCACCTTCGACCTCACGATCTGGCGCAACGCGCAGGAACCCGTGACGGACTAGCGCCGGAGCCTGTTCCGAGTGTCGCCCGGCGCGTACCACGCGCCGGGCGCCGCTGTTTTCCGCACGAACTCGACGCGCCGTCCCAGGACCCAACACGACGCGGTACGGCCCGAGTTGGCTGCCCAGGTCGGTCCGGGCAGCGGCGGGGCGAGGCCCAGCACCCTTGCGAGGCGCATTCATTCGTGGTCCGATATCAACGACCTTGGTAGTCAATATCATTTCGACCGTCGCAAGCGAATCAGTGCCGCCCAAAAGCGAAGCAAGAGGTTCGAATGCGGAACGAAGCGCTGGCGAGCCTGGTCCTCGGTGACGTACTCCGAGAGCGGGCCGAAACCCATCGGACAGAGACCTTCCTCAAATTCCGCGAGGGCGAGGTCACTTACGGCGAGGTCGACTCGATGGCCGACCGCGTGGCCCAGGGGCTGGCCACCGCGGGCATCGACCGCGGCGACCACGTCGGCGTGATGCTCCCCAACTGCGCCGACTTCATCCACGTGATCTTCGCGCTGGCCCGGCTGGGCGCCGTCGCCGTGCCGATCAACGTCGGCTACCGCGGCGAGCTGCTCCGGCACGTCCTGCACTCCTCCGACGCCTCGGCGCTGATCATCGACGCGCCGTACGCCGACAGGCTCCCGGAGGTGGCCCGGCACCTGCCCGATCTGGGCCGCCTCATCGTCCGTACCGAAGGCGCCTCCGGCGTCCGGATCGACGCGCTCGGCAAGCCCGCCGCGACGCTGTCCAGCCTGCTGTCCAACGGCGTGGAGGCACCACGCGTCGACGTCGGCTTCGGCGACCTCCAGGCGATCATGTACACCTCCGGCACCACGGGCCCCTCCAAGGGCGCGATGGTCCCGCACGCCCTGGCGCTCACGTGCGCGCTCGACTCGCTCGACTTCCTCGACCGCTGGGGCAAGACCACCTACTGTCCGCTGCCGCTGTTCCACGCCGCCGGGCTCTGGGACGGCGTGATGTCGGCGCTGCTCGCCGGCGGGGCCATCGCCATCGTCGAGCGCTTCAGCGCCTCGCGGTTCTGGGAGGACGTGCGCAGCTTCGACGCGCAGGTCGCGATGAGCGTCTTCTCGATGATCCCGATCCTGCTCAACCAGCCGCGCACCGAGCGCGACAAGGAACACCCGCTGGAGACCTTCTACATGGGCAAGTCGAGCCTCGACGAGCCGCTGTGGGAACGTTTCGGCGTCCGCTCGGTGGAGACGTACACCAGCACGGAGGTCGGGATCGCCACCGCCAGCCCGTACGGCGAGTGGCGGCTCGGGTCGTGCGGGCAGGCCCACGAGGAGCGGTTCGAGGTGGCGGTGGTCGACGAGTGGGACCGCGAGGTCGGTCCGGACGAGCCGGGTGAGCTCGTCGTACGGCCCAGGCAGCCGTTCGTGATCACGACCGGGTACTACGGCGCCCCCGAGGCCACGGCCGACTGCTTCCGCAACATGTGGTTCCACACCGGCGACCGCGTGTGGCGCGACGCCGACGGCTACTTCTACTTCCTCGACCGGATGAAGGACGCCATCCGGCGCCGCGGCGAGAACATCTCGGCCTTCGACCTGGAGTGCGAGGTCAACCTGCACCCGTCGGTCCTGGAGTCGGCCGCCATCGGCGTGCCCTCCGACCTGGGCGACGAGGACGTCAAGCTGGCGGTCGTGCTGCAGCCGGGCGCGGAGCTGGAGCCCGCCGAGCTGGTGGCGTTCTGCGCGGAGCGGCTGCCCCGCTCGATGGTCCCGCGCTACATCGAGTTCATCGACGCCCTGCCGCGTACGCCCACCGACAAGGTCGCCAAGTACCGGCTGCGGGCCGAGGGCGACCACGGCCTCACGCCCGCCACCTGGGACCGGGAGGAGACGCCGTGAACTGGGCGGACACCCCCGAGCAGGCGGCCTTCCGGGAAGAAGTGCGCGCCTTCGTACGCGACCGCTTCCCGCCGGCCTACGTGCCCGACCCCGAGGCCGAGCAGAGCCTCGAACCCGAGGACGTCTGGGGCTACAACTGGCCGGTCGACCGGCTCTCCGACGACCCGGCGCGCCGTGACGGGGCCCGCGCGTGGGCGGCGGTCCTCGCCGGGCGCGGCTGGATAGCGCCGCACTGGCCGGCCGAGTACGGCGGGGCGGGACTGTCGGCGCTGGAGGAGTTCATCCTCCAGGAGGAGATGATGCGCGCCCGCGTTCCCACCGTGAACGGGATCGGCGCCTTCCTGCTCGGCCCGACGCTCCTGGAGCACGGCACCGACGAGCAGCGCGCCGCGCACCTGCCGCCGATCGCCCGCGGCGAGGTGACCTGGGCGCAGGGGTTCTCGGAACCGGGCTCCGGCTCCGACCTCGCCTCGCTGCGCACCCGTGCGGTCCGCGACGGCGACGAGGCCACCGGCACGTACACGGTCAACGGGCAGAAGGTGTGGACCTCGCTCGGGCAGTACGCCGACTGGCTGTTCGTGCTCGTCCGCACCGATCCCGGGGCGGCGCGGCCGCACCGCGGCATCACCTTCCTGCTCGTGGACGCGACCGCTCCCGGCGTGACCGTCCGCCCGATCACCGACATCCGCGGGGCGACTCCGTTCTGCGAGATCTTCTTCGAGGACGTCCGGGTGCCGGCGGCCAACCGGGTCGGCGAGGAGAACCGCGGCTGGTACGTCGCGATGACCGCGCTGAGCTTCGAGCGGGCCGGCATCGGCGCCACGATCAAGTACGAGCAGGCGCTCTCGGAGCTCGTCGGCTACCTCCGCTCGGACGAGGGCCGCCGGTTCCTCAGGGACGACACGAGGGCCGCGCTGCGCCGGGAGATCGCCCGCCGCCACACCGAGATCCGGGTGCAGTACAACCTCGCCCGGTACACGGTGTCCACGCAGGCGGCCGGCGGGGTGCCCGGCTACGAGGCGTCGGTCAACCAGCTCTTCGGCGCCGAACTGCACCAGCGGCTGGCCCGTACGGGCGCCTCGGCCTTCGGCCGCTCCGCCCAGCTCTGGCAGCGCGGCGACGCCCCCCTCGGTGCCGTCTTCACCCACATGTCGCGCGACTGTGTCGCATCCACCTTCCTCGGCGGCGCGTCGGAGATCCAGCGTGACGTCATCGCCACCCGGGGCCTGAACCTGCCTCGCAGCCGATAACGACCAAGGAGGAATGCTCTCCATGTACGAGACCCTCGACGTGAAGATCGAGGAGCGGGTCGCCTGGCTCACCCTGAACCGGCCGGAGAAGCTCAACGCGCTGACCCCGACGACGATGCGCGAACTCCGCCGGTTCTTCACCGAGGTGGACGACGACGAGGACGTCTGCGTGGTGGTCCTGCGGGGAGCCGGTGAGCGCGCCTTCTGCGCGGGCATGGACCTCGGCTGGTCGGAGCAGCTCACCAAGCAGGAGCGGGTGGAGCAGGGCCGGCTCGGCGAGAAGACGTTCGCGATGATGGAGCGGCTGTCCGTCCCGGTCGTCGCGGCCGTGCACGGCTACGCCGTCGGCGGTGGGCTGGAGCTGGCGCTGGCCGCCGACTTCATCGTCGCTTCCGACAACGCCAAGATGGGCCTGGTCGAGATCACGCTGTCCGCCCGCCCGCCGTACCGGCCCAAGATGACCGAGGACGGCGACCCCGACCAGCCGGAGTTCGGCGGGTCCGCGCCCGGCTGGGGCGGCGTCAAGCGCCTCCCGCGCCGGGTCGGCAAGGCGATGGCCAAGGAGCTGCTGTTCACCGGCGTCCGGCTCGACGCGGCGCGGGCTCAGCGGATCGGCCTGGTCAACGACGTGTACCCGGCCGACGAGTTCGACAAGCGGGTCGGCGAACTGGCCGAGCGGATCGCGGCGATGAACCGGTACAACCTGCGCCTCGTGAAGGAACTGGTCACCCACGAGTACGACTGGATCGAGCCGCACCCGAGCTGAGCGGAGTCCGGGGCAGGGTCCGGGCCGCACAGTGCCCGGGCCGGCCGTCGCAAGCGAACGAGGAGGATCTGTGCGGATTTACCGGATCGACCACATCGGCCAGGTCGCGCCGGAACTGGAGCCGCAGGTGGCGCTGCTGGAGGGCCTGTTCGGGTTCCGGCGCACGCGGAGCTGGGACAACCCCGCCGAGGGATGCCGCGGCGTACGGCTGGAGCTGCCCGGGAACCCGGGGCACACCTGGGAGGTGCTGGCGCCGGCCGGAAAGCGGTCCGCGATCCAGGACTTCCTCGACGGCCAGGGCGGCCGCCCGGGGCTGCACCACGTCGCCGCCGAAGTCCCCGACCTCGACGCCGTACGCGCCGAGCTGGAGGCCCTCGGCGTCAAGCCGACGGGCGCCGGGGACGGAGGCTGGCTGGAGGCGTCGCTGTCGCCGCCCGAGCGCGGTCCCGGCGTGCTGTTCCGGCTGCGCGGTCCCGGCGATCTCGCCCTGTGCGGCGACGGTCCCGCCGTGCCGGTGACCGCCGGGCCCCCGGACGCGCCCTCGCTCGGCGTCGTCGCCCTCGACCACGTCTGCCAGGCGTTCCCCGACCGCGACGAGCTGGCCCGGTGGTACGCGCGGCTCGCCGGGTTCGTACAGGTCTGGCGGACGCCCGAGGACGAACACCCGGACATGGCGGACCTCGTGCTGAACATCCCCGGATCGACGATCTGCTGGGAGGTCATCATGCCGCGCGGCGAGGACTCGTTCATCGAGCGGTTCTGGGACCGCAACGGCGCCGCCGCGCATCACGTGACGTTCGAGGTCGCCGACTGGGACCGGGCGGCGGCGGCCTGTGCCCACCACGGCGTGCCGACGTTCGGCGAGAACGAGGGCAGCACCGACGGCGCCGCCTGGCGCGACACGTTCATCCACCCGAAGCACACCGGAGGCGTGCTCGTGCAACTCTTCTGGGAGGAGCGGCCCGGCGTGTGGGTGCGCTCCGACAAGATCCCGCCGGTGGACTGATGGACCTGACACTCACCGAGGAGCAGGAGCTGATCAAGGCCACCGCCCGGGGGCTGCTGGAGTCGCGGAGCGCGAGCGCCGGGGCCCGGGCGGTGGCCGACGAGCCCGCCGGCTACTCCGCCGCGCTGTGGAAGGAGATGGTCGAGCTCGGCTGGACCGGGCTGGGCCTGCCGGAGGCCCACGGCGGCGTCGGCACCGGCTTCCTGGAGCTGTGCCTGGTCGTGGAGGAGATGGGGCGCTCCCAGGTGCCGAGCCCGTTCCTGGCCACGATGGCGTGCTGCGGGCTGCCGCTGACCCGGTTCGGCACCGAGGCGCAGCAGGCACGGTGGCTCGGGGCGATCGCCCGCGGCCGGATCATGAGCGCCGTGCCGGGCCGCTGGGACGGCACGGGCGGCGAGATCGCCGCGGTCGAGTCGGACGACGGTTTCGTGCTCGACGGCACGGCGCTCTTCGTGCCGTACGCGTACGCCGCGGAGGACCTGCTCGTCGTGCCCGGCGAGGGTCCCGCGCTGCTGGTGGACGCCTCGTCGCCCGGCGTTCTGCGCGAGCGGCTCGACACGATCGGCGCCGAGCGGCCGTGCCGCGTCCGCTTCGACGGGGTGAGCGTGCCCCGCGACCGCGCCCTGAGTGCCGGCCGTGAGGTCGCCGAGGCGATCGACGCGTACGGCGCCGCCGCCACCTGCGCCGCGATGGTCGGCGCGGCCCAGCGGGTCCTCGACATGACGGTCGCGTACGCCGCGGAGCGCGAACAGTTCGGCCGGCCCATCGGCTCCTTCCAGGCGGTCCAGCACCACTGCGCGAACATGGCCATCGACGTGCTGAGTTCGCGCTTCATGGCGTACGAGGCGATCTGGCGGCTGTCGGCGGGACTGGACGCCGCGGCGGAGGTGTCGATGGCCAAGGCGTGGGTGAGCGAGGCGTGCCTGCGGGTCTGCGACACGGGTCACCAGGTGCACGGCGCGATCGGCTTCACGCACGAGCACGACCTGCACTTCTTCTCCGGCCAGATGACGGCGTGGACGCTGGCCTTCGGTGACGCCGACCACCACTGGAATCGCGTGGCGGACCGACTGGACAGGCCCGCCTGACGGCACGCCGTCATCCGTCTTCCCGCGGTCGAACACCCCGCGAGAAAGCCGATCCGTGGGGTGGCGACGGCACCGGCGGCGGGCCCCCGGAGGTTCGGGTCCGGGGGACCGCCGCGGTTGCGGTGGGTGGGTCAGCCGGGGCCGAAGGCCCGTTTGACGGTCTGGTCGACGCTGTTGCCGGACACGTCGGTGGCCTCGGTGTGCGGAGTCACGTACCCCGAGGTCGCCGAGGCGCGGGGGAGCCGCAGCGTGCCGGTGTGCGCGCCCGGGTCCTCGCCCGGCGGCAGCTCGACGGGGTTCCAGGTGGCGCCGTCGTCGTAGGAGGCCCAGGTCTTCACCTGCTTCACCTCGCCTTCGGTGTTCTGCGGCAGGGTGGCGTCCACCGTGATCGGCAGTTCCCTGCCGCCCTTGACCCGGTTGTCGAGGTCGAGGTCGACGTCGTACGCGAGCCGGGGCACCGCGAGGGTGGCGGACGTGTGCTGCTTCGTGATCTCGAAGGTCCACTCGGTGGTCGCCGAGGTCGAGAACTCCCGGCCGGGCGCGTCGCGGTCGAGCCGCCGGACCGCCCGATAGGTGCCGGGTTCGAGGGCGACGCAGAAGGTGGAAGAAGGAGTCGTCCTTGCGGCCGATCTCCTCGTCGCCGCGGTAGAGGACGACGGACATCCTGTCGTCCCACTTCGCCACCGGCAGGTGGGACGCTTCGGACAGGACAGGCAGGCGCGCATCCTTCGGCAACCCGGGCCACACCGTCCAGACCCGGCGGGGGCCGGCGGTACCGGTCACCCGCGTCGCCGATCAGCGCCGGGGTCGCTGAGGCGACCTGCTCCCTCCGGGATCGGGGAACTCCTCCGTCTGGTCGCGGTCCCTCGGCTCCGCGGGCCGTCCCGGGGCCGCCCGCCGGTGGCCGTGGTGCGGGTGGTGCGGTTGTTTCGGGGTACCGGTGCGCCGTCGGGTGAGCCTGTCGTGCGCCGGTGCGCATCGTCGACCTGTCTGCAGGACGCCGCCCGGGCTCCGGATCCCCGGTGGACCCCGCGCCGCGGATGGCCGAGCAGGTGCGGGCCGAGGTCGCGGAGGCGGGGCCGCGGGCCCGGCTGCTCGCGAGGGCTGCCTCAGGTCCGCCCACGGCTACGACCGGTTCGACGTCGTGCCGTCTCCGCAACCCCTCGGCGGCGGCGAGCAGTTGGGAGCGGGCCCGTCGCCGACCAGGGTTTTGTCCTGATAGGCCGGGTGTGAACGGGCCGCCGGAGGCGGTCTGTTCGTCCTGCTAAACCTCAGTGCTCCCGGGTGCACCCATCGTGTGGTCTCCCTCCTTGCGGGATCTAAGTGGCGGGCGGGGAGGGGACACCGACGTTGGTGCAGTGAGCCGGATGGGTGACCACCGGCCGCACCCGTCGCGCTCGTCACTGGCGCGGCGCAGTCACTCCCTCCCGTCGCAATTCGCGAGGGGAAGACTCTTGGAGGCAAGATGTCCGTACAGACGACCCCGGCTCTCTCCCCCGTCCGGGCCGGCGCAGCCGAAATGGCCGCGCTCACGGCGCTGGTCGACGAGCCGGAGGCTCCGTTCAGCGACGCGCCCGTGTACTCCCCGCAGGGCACCGGCGTCCTGCTGCTCCTCGCGCTTCTGTCCCCGAGGGCCCCGAAGGAGTCGCGCCCCTCGTAACGGTCCGCGGACCCCAACCCGCACACACACGTCCGTGACCGACAGCAGAAGGTGAGCGCCCGATGTCGAATGCCGCACTGGGGGCCGACTACGCCCAAGCGGTGGAGCAATTGGCCGGGCGCGTCCTGGGTGCCCTTCGGGGCACCCAGGTTCCGCTGCCGGCCGTGTCCGACCCGGACCGGCCGGCAGACACCACCGCGCTGGCCGCCGTGCGGGTACTGGGGCCCGACCTGTTCGCGCCGGCGCTCTTCTGTCGTCAGCCGCTGCCGCAGCCCGACCGGGAGACCCTGGGTTCGGCTCTGCGGGTCTTCCCGCCCCGCCCCGGGGACAGCACGGAGGCACGCTGGCGCGACCGCACCACCGCCGCGCTGCTCGCCCGCGGCGGGGCCGGGGCCCAGGCGGCCGGGCCGTACGCGGGAAAGGACTCCGAGCGTGCCGCGATCGCAGAAGTGGTCGAGATCGCCGGGATCGTCGAGGACGCGGAGGACACCGAACTGTCCTGGAAGGAGCGGTCGCAGCGCATGGCGCGGCTCGCCCCGCTGGCGCTTCCGGAGGTGGACGGGCCCTACCAGCAGCGGGCCTGTCTGCACGTCCGCGCGCTCAGCCAGGGCACCGTCCGCTCCCTGATGCGCCGCGACTACCAAACCGCGTCCCGGCTCGTCCGCTGGCTCGCGCTGGCCCAGAGCCGCGGCGCCGCGCCCGCCCTCGACGTGCCGACGGTGCTGGAACACCTGCGCCTGTGGGGCGCCCCCAGTGCCCGTACCGCACTCGACCTCGCGATCGCCGGAAGACTCCTGGCCGTGACCGAAGGGGGCTCGCGATGACCGCCCCCGGGCCGGCGGAGCCCGTGCGTACCGCGGCGCTGCGCCTGGGCACCCGCGCGCTGGGCTGGCTGCACCGCAACCGCGCGCAGGGCACGTTCGCCGACGGAGCGACGGCCGAGCTGGCCGAGCCCGACAGCGTCTACAAGCCGCTGGCCGAGCTGGCGCTCGCCGCGTCCCTGGTGCTGCGCGACGCCTCGCTCCCCGCCGCCGAGCACGACGCGGCCGGCGAGCTCCTCGACTTCGCCTGGGAGCAGCTCCGGGCCGGCGACCTGCTCTACGAGCGGCAGCTGCGGTTCCCCGCCATGACCGACCCGCTGGAGACGTACGTCCACTTCCACCGCGCCGGCTACCGCCACGAGCGGCTTCAGGCGCTGCTGGGCCACCTGACCTCCCTCACGTCGTACCGCGAGTACGAGCACGTGCCCAACCGCCGCATGGCGGTGGCCAACGCGACCCGGATCATCGGGGCCGCCGACCGCACCGACTGGCCCGCGCGCACCGCGGCCACCTGGCTCGGGACCACTCCCGAGCCGTGGACCATGGACTGGATGACGGCGTACCACGTGACCCACACCGTCTTCCATCTCACCGACTGGGGCGCGGAACCGCACGCCCTGCCGCCCCGCCTGCGCGACTATCTGGCGACCTGGCTGCCGGTGTGGACGGACGTGTGGCTGGAGATCGAGGAGTGGGACCTCGTCGCCGAACTCCTCATCGTCGACGCCTGCATGCCCGAGCCGGCCTTCGAACCCGCCGCCTGGCGGCGGCTGGCCGCCGCACAGCGCGAGGACGGGCTGCTGCCGCGCGACGGCCGGACGGGCACGGACGGCGAGGACGGGCCGTTCGACGAGCACTACCACACCGCCGTGGTCGCCACGGCCGCCGCCTCTCTCGTGCTCTCGCGCCTGGGCGACTAGCCGGGCGGCGGCAACGTGAACTTCCGTGACCAACCCCTCAAAGCCGTGGCCGCCGCCGCGGAACCGCGGGCGGCGGTCGTCGTCGCGGTCTCCGCGACCGGCGCGTACCGCGCGCTGTGCCGCGGCGGCATCGACCGTACGGGCTCCACGTCGGTCACCGACCGCACGCGTTTCGAGGTCGGCTCGGTGACCAAGACCTTCACCGCGCTGCTGCTCGCCGACACCGCCGCGCGCGGCGAGGTCGGCCTGACGGGCCGGATCGCCGAACGCCTGCCGTACGCCGCCCTCCCGCGCGGCCACGGCCGGGCCATCACCTACGAGCACCTGGCGACCCACACCTCCGGCCTGCCCCGGCTCCCACCAGGGCTGCTGCTCAACGGGCTGCCGTCCTGGTTCGCCAACCCCTACCGGTCGTTCACCCCCGACATGCTGCTGCCCTCGCTCGGCCGCGCCATCGTGCACCACCCGCCCGGCACCGTCATGCGCTACTCCAACCTCGGCGTCGGCCTGCTCGGCCGGCTGCTGGCCGACGGTGCGGGCACGGACTACGGATCGATGCTCCGCGAGCGCATCCTCGCCCCCCTGGACCTCACCGACACCGGCACCGCGGCCCCGGCCGACCCCGACCCCGCGTACGCCGTCGGCTACTGGCACGGCCGCCGCCGCCCGCCCTGGGTCATCCCGGCGCTGCCCGGCGCGGGCGCGGTACGCTCCAGCGCCCACGACCTGATCCGCTTCCTGCGCGCGCACCTCGAGCCGGAGGACTCGGACGTGCCGCGGTCGCTGCGGATTCCGCTGGCGGAGGTCGTACGGATCCGTGAACTGCCGGCGCAGGACGAGGAGAAGTCGGGCCTGGCCTGGAGCGTACGGACCCTCGATGGCGCGACCCTCTACTTCCACAGCGGCGCGACCCGCGGCTGCACGGCGTTCGTGGGCCTGAGCCCGGAACGGCAGGTGTGCGTGGCGGCGCTGACCAACTCGGGGGTCACGCTGAGAAGTAGGTTTGTCCAGTCGGCGTATCTGCTGCTGCGGGAGCTGGCGCTGGGCGAGACGAAGTGACGTCGCGGGAGCGGCCCTCGTCGTCGGTGCGCTGACGTGCGCCCCGCTACGCCTCCGCCCCCGCCGTCAGCCGTGCCGCCAGTGCCGCGACCGCCGCGCGCAGCTCCGGGCCGCCCTCGACGCGGAACGCGAACGGCATCCGCACCAGCCAGTCCCGCGCGTACATCGTCGGCGCACTCGTGCTGCCCACCAGCACGCAGCCCTCGCCCGCCGCCTCCAGGCGGCCCATCGGCGGCCGCACCCAGCGCGCGACCTCCGCCACCGGGGCGTCGAACGAGACGCGGGTCGGGTACTCCCAGCCCGTGCCGAGGTTCTCCTCCAGCACCGCGACCGGGTCGAGGCCGTCGGGCGGGGTGAAGGCGCGGGTCGTCCGGTGGACCTCGCCGATGCGGTCGACGCGGTACGTGCGGATCGCGTCCGCACGGTGGGAGCGGCACAGCAGGTACCAGCGCCCGTGGCGGACGACCACCGCCCACGGGTCGACCAGCCCCTCCGACTCCCGCCCCGCCTCGCTGCGGTACGCGACCCGCACGCTCGTCCGCTCCGCGCACGCCGCGACCAGCGCGCCGGTGGTCGTCGGGTCGGGGCGGGCCGAGTCCGGGTCGGGGGCCGCCGAGGCGTGGTCGCGCAGCGTCGCCGCCTGCCGGCCGACACTCTCCGGCAGCACCCGGATCACCTTGTTCAGCGCCTTGCCCACCAGTTCGTCCGCGTCGTCGAGCGCCGCCATGACCAGCGCCAGCGCCTCGGCCTCGGTGAAGACCACCGGCGGCAGCCGCGCGCCGCGCCCCAGCCGGTAGCCGCCGTACGGGCCACGGGCCGACTCCACCGGGACGCCCGCCTCCCGGAGGATCCCGACGTACCGGCGCGCCGCTCGCTCCGTGACGCCCAGCTCCGCGGCGAGTTCGTCGGCCGTCGCGCCGGGGCGGGCGCGGAGGATCTCCATCGTGCGCAGGGCCCGTGCGGTGGGGCTGAGATCGGTCGGCACACGGGCAGGATAGGCGCCCCGCCGGCTATTCCGGAAGTGGATTGTCCGGAACCGGTCGTAGCGTGTCGGGTGTCCCACCGCAGGAAGTAGGGAAACCGATCATGGACATCCCACGGTCCGCCGCCGCACGCCCGCGCGTGCTCGTGGTCGGCGGCAGGCTCGCTCAGGTGCGCAAGGCCAGGGCCCTCGGCCTGGACGTCGTGCACGTCCAGTACCCCGACGCGTACGACTGCGGCCACTGGCCGTACGTCGACCAGGCCCTGCTGCTCGACTACGCGGACACCGGCCGGCTCCTGCCGCTGGTGCGGGCGCTGCACGCGGCGTATCCGGTACGGGCGGCGGTGTCGCTCTTCGAACTGGGGCTGCTGCCCGCGGCGCGGATCAACGAGGCGCTCGGGCTGGGCGGCGAGTCCGTCGAGACCGTGGAAGTGCTGCTCGACAAGGGGCGGATGCGCCGGCGCCTGGCCGAGCGCGGCGTCAGCCCGGTGGCCGCCGCGGTCGGCCGGTCGGCGGCGGACGTGCGGGAGTTCACCGCGGCGCACGGGCTGCCGATCATCGTCAAGCCGGTCCGCGAGTCCGGCAGCCTCGGCGTGTTCCACGTACGGGACCTGGCCGCGGCCGGGACCGTCGCCGAACGGTTCAGGGCGCTCGACGGCGGCTGGACCGCGCGCGACCTCTCCGACGCCGGCTCCTTCGAGGAGTTCCTGATGGAGGAGTACCTCGAAGGACCGGAGATCAGCGTGGAGACCCTGAGCTTCGAGGGCCGGCACGTGGTGGTCGCGGTGACCGACAAGGAGACCGGCGGCGCCGGCTTCGTGGAGATCGGCCATGCGCAGCCGAGCGCCGTACCGCCCGGCACGCTGCGCGACGTCACCCGGCTCGTCACGGACTTCCTCGACGCGGTCGGGCTGCGCAACGGCCCCGGGCACACCGAGGTCAAGCTGACCGCCCGCGGCCCGCGGATCGTCGAGTCCCACAACCGCGTCGGCGGCGACCGCATCAACGAACTGACCGAGATCGCCTACGGCGTCGACATGGAAAGCCACGCCCTGGCCGCCGGACTCGGCGTCCTCGCACCACTGACCGCGGCACCAGAACCGCGGGGCGGCGCGGCGGTGCGGTTCCTCACCCCGGAACCCGGCCGCGTGGTGGCGGTGACCGGCGCCGACGAGGTGCGCGCCGACCCCGCCTGCGCCGAACTCCGGCTCGACGTGCGGCCCGGCGCCGTGGTGTCCCCGCTCACCTGGAACGAGGACAAGGCCGGCCATGTCCTCACCCGCGGTGCCACCGCCGCCGAGGCCGTCGCCCACGCCCGCCGGCTCGCCGCAGCGGTCCGGATACACACCGAGCCCGCCCCGTGACCGCCGCCCCGCCGGGCCGGCCGGACGTCGCCGAGCAGCGGTTCCGCGACGCCCTGCACGGCCTGCCCGGCCGGGTGTGGGTCGTGAGCCTGGGCATCCTGGTCAACCGGGTCGGCAACTTCCTGCCCGTGTTCATCGTGCTCTACCTCACCGAACGCGGTCACTCCGCCGGCGCCGCGGGCCTCGTGCTCGGCGTCTCCGGCCTCGGCAACGTGCTGGGCAACACCCTCGGCGGCTACCTCGCCGACACCCTCGGCCGCCGCTGGACCATCGTCCTGTCCGGCGTCACCACCGCCGGGCTGACGGCCGCCGTGCCGTACCTCGTGCCGCTGCCCGCCATCGTCGCCGTCGTCGGGCTCATCGGCGTGACGTCGCACGTCTACCGCCCGGCCGCCGCCGCGGCGCTGCTCGACTCCGTGACGACCAACCGGCAGCGCCTCGCCGCCTTCGGCGTGTTCCGGGCCGCGATGAACACCGGCGCGGCGCTCGGCGGTGTCATCGGCGGCGTGCTGGCCGGTGCCTCGTACACGCAGCTCTTCCTCGGCAACGCCGCCGCCTGCCTGCTCTTCGGCGTGGTCGTGGCGGCGCTGCTGCGCGACGCGCCCCGCCCGCGGGCGGTGAAGGAGCAGCAGGCGGAACGGGCCGCCGGATACCGCCGGGCGCTCGCCGACCGCACCCTGCTGCGCTTCCTGCTGATGACCGCGGTCGCCGAGTTCGTCTACATCCAGTCCACCGTCGGCCTGCCCCTGCACGTCACCGACGCGGGGCTCGACGCCCGCGACTTCGGCCTGCTCATCGGGCTCAACGGCCTGCTGGTACTGGCCCTGGAGCTGCCTGCCACCGGCGCCGTCGCCCGCTACCGGCCGGAGTACGTCCTCGCCGCCGGGAACCTGCTCGTCGGCGCCGGTCTCGCGCTCACCGGGCTGATGACCGACATGACCCTGCTGGCGGCGACCGTCGTGGTGTGGACGTGCGGGGAGATGATCACCAGCTCCGTCGCGTACGCCTACCTCGGCAGCCTGACCCCGTCGCACATGACCGGCCGCTACCAGGGCCTGCACGGCGCCGCGTACACCGTGGGCACCGGCGCGGGGCCGCTCCTCGGCGGCGCCGCGTACGCCGCCGGGCCCTGGGCGCTGTGGACCCTGGTCGCCGTCGCCGGGGTGTGGTCCGCCCGGCTCTGCCTGCCGCGCCGCCGGGGAGCGGACGTCCTCAGGGACCGTGGGGCAGGAACTCCGTCGTCGTGAAGGTCACCGCGTCCCGGGACGAGGAGCCCTCGGTGATCCACCAGTACGTGGGCTTCTCCCCGTACAGCGCGAAGAGCCCGTCGGGTGCCCAGTTGAGGATCAGCTCGTCCTTGCCGTCACCGTCGAAGTCCACGGCACCCGCGGGCCGGGCGTTCCGGTCCTTCGCGGGCGTCTTCACGCCGTCGGCGGTCCGTGCCGGTCCCTCGCGCAGGACGGAGGTGCGCTCGTCGCCGTCGATCAGTGTGGCGTCCTCGTACGTCGAGACGAGCAGGGCGTCACGGCCGTCACCGTCGGGGTCGGCGGCGGTGAAGCCGCCGGGGCCGTAGTCGGTGGCCTCGCCTTCCGGCGGCTCGGGCAGGGTGAGGAGGACCGGTTCGCCGCCGTCGCCGGGGTAGATCGTGGCCTTGCCGTCGACCTCCGGTTTCTCGGACTCGTAGCCGGGCTCGTTGTTGCGTCCGAAGTCGTCGCCGACGGCGACGTCGCGCTGCCCGTCGCCGTCGAAGTCCCCGAAGGCGTGGGCGCTGCCGAGCCGCAGTTCGCGGCCGTCGCCGGAGAGCCCCGTGCCGGGGCGGGCCGGGAAGAGCGTGTTCGTGGCCTGCTCGCCGTCGGTTAGACCGCGCAGCAGCAGCGACGTCGCCCGCGGCTCGCCGGTCGGGTCGATCTCGTCCGCGAGGAGGGCGCTGCCGTCCTTCCGGGGCAGGCTCGTGTCGAGCCGTGCCGGCTCGCCCGCCCGGGAGAAGGGGCCGTACATCACCACCAGTTGCGAGGTGGTCTGCTCCTGCACCGCCAGATCGTGGTGGCCGTCGGCGTCGAAGTCCCCGCGCACCGGCGAACTCACGCCCCGCACGCTCGCCGGCAGCCGGAGCGCGACCACCTCGGGGTCCGCGACGGGCTGACGCGGACCGCCGAAGCTGACGTAGGGCATGGCCGACCAGCCCTCCTGCCCCGGCTCGCGCACCCCGGCCGTCGTGACGAAGTCGGGGAAGCCGTCGTCGTCCAGGTCGGCGGTGACCGTCTCGCTCACGGTGAGGCGCTCGCGTGCCGTGGCTTCGGCGGGCGGCTCCGGCAGGCCGAGGTCGCTGCGGCCGTAGACGGTGCGCGTGCGGGGGTCGAGGCCGTCCGCGGAGCCGTAGACGACGGCGATGCGCTGGTCGTCGACAGCGCGCTCGTCGCGGAAGAACACCGGTACGAGGAGGTCGCGGTGCCCGTCGCCGTTGATGTCGTCGGGGTCCTGCGAGCCCTCGCCGGGCGCCGGGGCCCGGCTCGCGGCCGGAGGCGCGGGAACACCGCGCTCCGGCGCGCCGTCCGCCGCGGGGGAGTCGCCGTCACCGCAGGCGGTGAGGACGAGCAGGGGGCCGAGGACGAGCGCGGGCAGCGTGGTGCGACGCATCATGTGCGCCACTGTCGCAGCGTGCGAACGGCCGCCGGCGAGTCGAACGGGCGATCGTTGCACGTTCGTTGGCAACCGCCGCGCGCGTACGAGCGGCCGTGTCAGCGCGGCAGGACGGCCTCGACGGCCGCGATCAGCGCGGCGTCGTCCGGCGTGGTCTGCGGGCGGAACCGGGCGACCGGCTTGCCGGAGGGATCGAGCAGGAACTTCTCGAAGTTCCACTGGATGTCGCCCGCCGCGCCGTCCGCGTCCGGCGTCTGCACAAGATCCCGGTAGAGCGGGTGCCGGTCCGGGCCGTTGACCTCGATCTTCTCGAACATCGGGAAGGTCACGCCGTACGTCGCCGAGCAGAAGGCCGCGATCTCCTCGGCCGTGCCCGGCTCCTGGCCGCCGAACTGGTTGCACGGGAACCCGGCGACCGCGAACCCGCGGGCCGCGTACTGCGCGTGCAGCTTCTCCAGTCCCGCGTACTGGGGCGTCAGCCCGCACTTCGACGCCACGTTGACGGCGAGCACCGCGGTGCCCCGGAATTGCCCCAGCGAGGCGGGTTCGCCGGCCAGGGTGCGCAGCTCGACGTCGTAGACGCTCATGGGCAAGCAGGTCCTCTCCGTGTGCGGTCATCGCCTCGGGTACGGCATCACCGTACCCGCCGCAAGTCTGTCATCCGCGGATCAACGGGAGGCACCCGGTGGGCCTACGCTTCGGCTGGTCGGCACGGCCGGCATGCACAGGGCCCCACGGCACGGCGGCCCGGACGCGGAGGGGAGGGGCGCGTTGGCGGAGCTGGAGCGCGGGGACCCGCGGGAGATCGGCGGATACCGCGTGCTGAAGCGCCTCGGCGCCGGCGGGATGGGCGTGGTCTACCTCGGCCGCTCGCCCGCCGGGACGCTCGTCGCGGTCAAGGTCGTACGCCCCCGGCTGGTCGGCGACGGCCGCTACCGCGCCCGCTTCCGCCGCGAGGTCGCCGCCGCCCGCAGGGTCACCGGCGCGTACACCGCGCCGCTCGTGGACGCCGACCCGGACGCGGAGCCGCCGTGGCTGGCGACCGCGTATCTGCCGGGTCTCCCGCTGGACGAGGCCGTCGGCACCTTCGGCGCACTGCCCGCCGCGGTGGTACGGCTGCTCGCCTCGGCGCTCGCGGAGGCGCTGGCCGGGATCCACGGCGCCGGCCTCGTGCACCGCGACTTCAAGCCCGGCAACATCATGCTCACCCCCGGCGGCCCACGCGTCATCGACTTCGGCATCGCCCGCCCCGAGGACTCCGCGACCCTCACCCAGGACGGCGCGCTGATCGGCACGCCCGGGTTCATGTCGCCGGAGCAGGCCGCCGGCGGGCGGGCCGGGCCGCCGGCCGACGTGTTCGCCCTCGGCTCGGTGCTCGCGTACGCATCGGCGGGCAAGGCGCCGTTCGACGCGGGCAACCGGATCGACACGCTGCAGCGCGTCCAGCGCGGGCAGGCCGACCTCGCCGGTGTGACGGACCGCAGGCTGCGAACCGTCGTCGCGGCCTGCCTGCGCGCGGAACCGCGCCGCCGGCCCGCCGCGGCGGCGCTGCTCGACCTGCTGGGGGAGCCCGCGGCCAGCGTGCACGGCACGCGCTGGCTGCCCGCCGCGCTCGCCGAGGAGATCGACGCCCGCAGCGCCCGCGCGCCGTGGCCGCAGGAAGGGGTGGCCGGGGCGGTACGGCCCGGGGAGGCGACCGCGGACCCGTTCGCCGAAACGGCCGCGACCGGCACGACGGGGGAGGCGGGACAGCCAGGGAACGCCGGGGAAGCGGGGCGGCGGGAACGCCGCGGCGGGGCCGCCGCCCCCGGCGGCGGCGCGCCCCGGCCCCGCCGTCGCGCGCTGCTCGTCTCCCTGACCGCCGCAGGCGTCGCCGGTGCGGCGGCCCTCGCCCGCCCGCTGCTGGAGGCGTTCGACGACTCCCCGCCCCCCGGCGCCCACCGCCGGCACGAGGACTCCGGCGCGGGGCGCACCCCGCCCGCCGAGGCGGCGGAGGTCTGGGGGGTACGGGCCCGCTACCGCGGCGAGAGCTCCCTCGGCCTCCGCTCCGCCGGCGGCGTGGTGTTCGCCCACGGCGGCGACAAGGGCGGCGTGCAGGCCCTCGATCCCCGTAACGGCGACGAGCTGTGGCGCCGCCGCTGGGGCTCCGGCGACGGGGGCGAGTTCACCACCGGCGACGGCACGGCCTACCTCGTCGACCCGCCCGAGGCCGAGAGCCCGCGCGTCCAGGCCCTCGACCCCGCCTCGGGCGACGAACGCTGGACGTACCGGAAGGAGTTCGGCATCGTCCACGCCGTCGCCGCCGCCGGCGGCCTCACCTATCTCGCCACCGACGGCGTCGTCGCCCTGGACAGCCGCGGCGGCAGCGAACGCTGGTCCGCCGGGGCCAGCGCCTTCTCCCTCACCCCCGGCTCCGGGTTCGTCCTCGCCGACGACGGCGAGGACGTCACCGCGCTCGACGCCGCCGACGGCGGGAAGCGCTGGAGCCACCCCGCCGAGAACACCACCGCCGTACTCGCCGCGGACGGCCTCGTCTTCGTCTGCGACACCTACCTCCGCCTCGTCGTCCTGACCGCGGAAGACCGCGCCGTCGTCTGGGACGAGGAGCTGACGTACCCCAGCACGGTCCACGCCGCCGGCGCCGGCATGCTCTTCGTGACCGAGAACAATCTGTTCCAGGCGCGGCGCGCGGACACCGGCCGCGTCGTCTGGTCGGAGCCGGCCGTGGAGTTCGCCGGCCTCGCCGGCGGTGCCGTCCACGTCTGGGGGAGCGTTACGGCGGACGGCACCACGGACGACCGTCCGCGGCTGTACGCTCTGGACCCGGCCGACGGGGACGTCCTGTGGACGTACGACGGCGACGGGGTCGTCCACGCCGTCACCGCGGGCCCCGCCGGGCTGGTCGTCGCCGGCCTTCCGGACGGGTACGTACAGGCAATCAGACCCCCCACCGCACGCCGGCCGAACGGAGGCACGAGTGGAGCCCCTTGAACACGACGACCCCCGCTCCCTGGGCGGACACCGCATCCTGGCGCGCCTGGGCAGCGGCGCCACCGCCGTCGTCTACCTCGGCCGCTCCCGCGGCGGGCGGCTGGTGGCCGTGAAGGTCGTGCACGCCGAGCGGGCGCGACGGCCGGAGGCGCGGGACCACTTCGTCCGGGAGGTCGCGGCCACCGCCGCCGCGGGCGGCGTGCACAGCCCGCCGGTCGTCGCCGCGGACCCCGGCGGCCCGGTGCCGTGGATGGCGACGGAGTTCGTGCCGTCCGTCTCGCTGCACGAGGCGGTGGAGCGGTTCGGGCCGCTCCCGGCCCACTCGGTACGCCGGCTGGCCGCCGGGCTCGCGGAGGCGCTGGTCGCAGTGCACCGCGCCGGGGTCGTCCACCGCGACGTCAAACCCGCCAACGTGCTGCTCACCGCCGACGGGCCCAAGCTCGTCGACTTCGGTATCGCCGCCGCCGCGCAGCCCGCGGAACTCGCGGGCACCCCCGGCTTCATGTCGCCCGAGCAGGTCGCCGGCGCCGTGGTCGGGCCGGCCACCGACGTGTACTCGCTGGGCTCCACGCTCGCCTACGCCTACGCCCGCGGCACCGAGTCCGGCGACGCGACCGGCCCCGAGGACGACGCCGCCCTGCGCGAACTGATCGCCGGATGCCGCCGCCTGGAGCCCGACGAACGCCCGACGCCCGCCGCACTCGGCGCAGACCTCGCCGCGGCCGCGGGCCCTGACGCCCCGCCGCCCGGCGCCGCCTGGCTGCCCGCGCCGGTCCTCGCGGCGATCGACGCGCACGCCGGCGAGGCCGCCAACCCGCCGCTGGCACCGACCGGTTCCCCCCGCCGCGGCCTGCTCCTCGGCGGTGCGGCGGCCCTGGCGGCCGGCGTCGGGACCGCCGTCTGGCTCGGCCTGCGCGACGACGAGCCGCCGTCCGAGCCCCGGGACAACGCCCGCCCCGCGGCCGAGGACTCCGCGCCGCCCGCCGACGAACCCGAACCCGAACCGCCGCCCGAGCCGGTCCCGGTCGAGATCGCCCTGACCGGTGACGGACCGGTCGAGGAGATGACGTACGCCGTCAACCGCGAGCCCGTCATGCTGAAGGACGTCACGCTGCCCTGGCGCAAGACCGTCGAGGTGCCCCGGGAGAAGGGCAGGGCCGCCTGGAGCATCGACCTGTCCCACTACGGCGAGGTCACCTACGAGATCCACGTCGACGGCGTCAAGAGGATGTCCCAGCGCTCGCCCAGCCCCGGCATCCCCGCCGCCGTGCGCGGTCCGGGCCCGTACAGCGTCGAGGCCGGCGGTGAGACCGCCTGGGGTGCCCCGCAGCCGGAATCGAACGCGTAGCCTCCCGGGCTCGGGACCCCTCCGGGGCGGGCATGGTTACGGTGAGGCGCAGTCACCCGGAGAAGGGGGTACCCCGCCATGGCGAGCAAGATCATTCTGCTGCCGAAGGAAGTCGGCAGCCTCAGCCGCGGGCTGCCTCCCGCCGATGTGCCGCCGCTGCCGGAGACGCTGTTCGTGCTCGGCTCGAACGGCGGGATGAGCGTGGCACCTGACGCCGGCTTCACCGTGGTGTTCGGGCGCAACGAGCCGGAGGTGCACGTCTGCGTCGGCGGCGGCGACCAGCACGTCAGCCGCCGGCAGGGGATAGTGGCCCGCCAGTACGCGCGCTGGGTGCTGACCAACACCGGGAAGCGGCCCATCCGTTTCCCGGACTCCCGGCTGGTGCACCGCGGCGACCAGGCGTTCCTGCCCGCCGGCTACACCCCGCTGTTCGTCGTCTCGCCCCGCCAGGACCATCTGCTGGAGGTACGGATCTCCGCGGCCAGGCCCGGCGGGGCGGCCGGGGGCCCGACCGTGCAGGAGGAGTCGACCCTCAGCGACGAACGCGACCTCGAGGACCACGAACGGCTCGTGATCGTCTGCCTCGCCCAGCGCTATCTGCAGGGCGACCCGCAGCCGCAGCCGCTGACCTGGGCGCAGGTCGCGGACGAGCTGCAGCGACTCCAGCCGGCGCGCAACTGGACGGAGAAGAGCGCCGCCCACACCGTCGCCAACGTACGGAAGAAGCTCAGCGACAAGGGGGTCCCGGGGCTGACCGCCAAGGACGTGCCGCCGCCCGTGGGCAACGCGCTCAACCACAACCTCATCACCGACCTGCTGCAGACCGCGACGATCGGGAAGAAGGACCTGTCGTCGCTGGGGGAGTGAGGTCGCCGCACCGCCGCGCGGGCTACGGGGCGCCGGGGTCGAACGGGATGCCCGCGGGCAGGGCCTTCTCCAGGTGGGAGACGAAGGAGGAGTCCTTCAGGCCGAAGTGGGCGCTGCCGAAGTCCGTCGTGGCGAGCTTGTCGCGCAGCCCCGCGGGATAGCCGTTCCAGCCCACGAGGGCGGGGAACTGCCAGCCGCCCCGGTGGTTTTCCGGCGGCTCGTCGTTGCCGGTGGCGGGGCGGAAGGCGTGGGTGCCGATGCCGTCCTTGTGGTAGACGACCTTGGGGTGGGTGCCGTCCCACCGGATCTCGTCGCGGGAATAGGTGTCGAAGTCGCCGTGGGCGGAGGTCGAGACGTACTGCGCCTGGTCGTTCCGGATCCAGACCACGACGTGTTCCCAGTCGTGCCGGTGCCCGAAGAGGCCGGTGCCGGGCAGGGCCTGGTCCTTCTCGAAGTACAGGCCGTAGACGACGGCGCACCAGCCGTTGTTGCACTTCGCGCGCGCGTAGCCGTTGGTGTTGTCCAGGTCCGCCGCGTCGCGGCAGCCGCCGTCGAGCGCGCCGCCCGGCTCCAGCCCGGGGTTGACGGTGCCGTCGGGGCCGATGGCCGGCGTGGGATAGCAGCCGTCGGTGTCGTAGTCGTACGCGGGCTGGAAGGCCTGCTCCAGGCTGTCCGCGTTCGCCGGCAGCGCCTGCGGCGGCGCGGCGGCCGCCGTGGCGGCGTGCGGTACGGCGAGGACGAACGCCAACGCACCGCCCAGGACGGCGGATACGCGACGGATCCGGCTGCTCGACCTCATGCGGCCTCCCCAGGCGGCTTCGTGGAGCCCCGACGACCGCCATCCTCCGGCCGCGGCCGGAGGCCGGGCAACGGTGCAAAGCCGCCCATGGGCGACATGTGACGGGGCGGGCGGGCGAAGAGCCGGTGGCCGCGCGGCGTCGCCGCGCCGTCGCCGCGGTGCGCGCAGGTCAGCCTGTCAGCGGGATGAGGCCCGCGGACGTCGGCCGGAAGCCGCAGCCGTCGACGTAGAACGTGCGCAACTCGTCGTCGAAGTCGACGTGCAGCCACTCGCAGCCGGCCGTGCGGGCACCGGTCACCGCCGCCGCGACCAGTCCGGCGCCGATGCCCTCGCGCCGCCGTGCCGCGGGCACGACGGTGTCCAGGAGGAAGGCGTGCACGCCGCCGTCCCAGGCGACGTTGACGAAGCCGACGAGCGCGCCGCCGTCGCGGGCGCACACCCAGCCGAGGCTGTGACGGTCCAGCTGCGCGCGCCAGTCGATGTCCAGGACCCGGTGGTGGAAGCCTTCGGCGTGCAGGGCGTTGACGTCGGCGTTGTCGAAATCGCCGCGCCACTCGTACGTGAGCGTCATGGGCCGAGCGTACGGTCACGGGTCGCGGCGGAGCGCCGCGCGGCGGCAGTACGCTCGTCGCGACCGCACCGCTGCCGGCGAGGGGCAACTAGTCCAGGGCGGCGGGGATCTCGCGGCGCGAGGTGATCCCCAGCTTGGCGAAGATGTGCTCCACGTGCGCGTCCGCCGTCCGCTTGGAGATCACTAACTGCTCCGCGACCTCCCGGTTGGACAGCCCTTGCGACACCAGCGCGGCCACCTCGCGCTCCCGCCGCGTCAGGGCGGGCGCAGCGGGCCCGCCGTCCGCCGCGCGAAGCGCCGTCGCCACGGGCTCCGCCGCCGTGCAGGGCGGCTCGTCCGCCCCGGCCCGTACCGCCGCGAGGACCGCCGCCCCCGGCAGCCGCGCCCCGCGCCTGCGCCACCGGCCGAACTCCTCGGCGCCCAGCGCCTCCGCCACCGCCTTCTCCACCGACTCCTGCTGCTCCAGCAGCGACGGCAGCATGCTCACCGGGTCGCCGCTGAGGCGCCGGCTGTTCTCCGCGTAGCCGAGCAGCCAGGCGGCTCTGACGTACCGCTCCTCCCGGGCGGCGTGCCAGGACAGCGCCAGGCAGGCCGGCGCCACGATCAGCGCCTCGCCGATCCCGCCCGCGGCCTCCAGCCCGCGGTGCAGCGGCTCCACACTCGTCTCGTACTCCCCGGCGAGCCACTGGATGGCGCCCTGGACCATCAGCGTGGAGGCGAACAACTGCCGGTCGCCCGTGCTCTCCAGATACCCGAGCCCCGCCTCGCACAGCCGCAGCGCCTCGCCGGTGTCGCCCAGCACGGCGCGCAGCAGCGCCTCCTCGTAGTGCACGACCCCCATCTCCAGGCCGTCCCCGGCCGCCACGATCCGCTCCCGCGCCTCCGCCAGCGCCGCCAGGCCCTCGTCGACCTCGCCGCCCAGCGCCGTCAGCGCCCCCAGATACGCGTCGGCGAACCGGCCGACGCGCTCCGTCCCCGCCTGCTCCGCGGCGTTCCGCGCCAGCGGAAAGCGCTCCGCCGCCGTCGCCAGGTCCGCCGTCCAGATCCCGAAGATCCCGGTCATCAGCAGGCCACAGGCCCGCTCCTCGCAGACCTCGGGGGCCAGGTCGAGCCCCTCGTTCCAGTGCCGGCCCGCCGAAAGCGTGCCCGCGGCGCGCCAGTACGGCGTGAGCTGCGCCGCCAGCCACAGGCCGTTGCGGGCCCGCTCGGGGGTGTCGTACGCGTAGGCCATGGCCACCCGGAGGTCGGCGATCCGCTCCCGTACGTCCGCGTGCAGCCCGGGCTGCGCCGGGGTCAGCAGCTCGTCCCAGAAGCGCTGCCCCAGCTCCCGCATGGACGACAGATGCCGCTCGCGCACCGCCTCGACGTCGCCGGCGCGGGCAACCCAGTTCGCGCCGTACTCGCGAATGGAGTCCAGCAGCCGGTAGCGGTCGCCGTCCTCGCCGGTGCGCTGGACGACGGACTTGTCGACGAGGCCGATCAGCGCCGGCAGCACGTCCTCGCGCGCCAGCTTGCCGCCCGCGCACACCCGCTCGGCGGCCGAGACGTCGAAGGAGCCGGCGAAGACCGACAGCCGGGCCCACAGCAGCCGCTCGTGCGCGGTGCACAGCTCGTGCGACCAGCCGATGGCGGTACGGAGCGTCTGGTGCCGGGCGTGCGCGGTGCGCCGGCCGCCGGTCAGCACCTCGAAGCGGCGGTCGAGCCGGGTGGCCAGCTCCGCGAGCGGCACCGCCCGCAGCCGGACCGCCGCCAGCTCCAGCGCCAGCGGCATCCCGTCGAGCCGGCCGACGAGCGCGAGCAACTGCTCGCGGTTGGCGTCGGTGACCGCGAAGCCCGTCACGACGGACGCCGCGCGCTGCACGAACAGCTCCAGCGAGTCGGCGGGATCCAGGGGCGCTATCGTCAGGCAGCGCTCGCCCGGCACGTCGAGCGGCTGCCGGCTGGTGGCCAGCACGCTGACGCCCGGGGCCTCGCGCAGCAGCACGTCGGAGAGCATCGCGCAGGCGCCGATCAGGTGCTCGCAGGTGTCGAGGACGATCAGCAGCCGGCGCTCACGCAGATGCGCGACCATCGCGTCGAGCGTGCCCAAGCCCGGCTGCTCCGGCAGCTCCAGCACCGCCGCCAGCGAGGTGAGCAGCAGCTCCGGATCCCGCAGCCCCGACAGCTCCGCCAGCCAGACGCCCTCGGGGAAGCGGGCGGTGAGCCCGGCGGCGGCGCGCATCGCCGTGCGGCTCTTGCCGACCCCGCCGGGGCCGGCCAGCGTGACGAGCCGCGACCGCGCCAACTCGGAGCGGATGAGGGCGATCTCCTCCGTCCTGCCGACGAAGCCGGTGAGCTCCACGGGGAGTTCCCCGCCGCGCCGCTGGCCGAAGCCGAATCCCATGGCACCCCCGGGGCAGTCCGTCCACGTCGTGGTCGCGATCCCACCACAGCGTACGCAGACAACTCCGCAGCGTGTAGGCCGCACCGCCTCCCTCACCCGTTCGGGACGCCCCCGCGACCGTGAGCTGGTACAGGAGCCGCTACGGGGCCGGGGGAGAGGCTCCCGGGGTACGGTCGTAGGCTGCACGGGTGACTGGGAAGCTGTGGCAGATCGAGCCGTCCGGACCGCTCCGCGGTGACGTCACCGTGCGCGGGGCGAAGAACGCGGTCAGCAAGCACATGGTGGCCGCGATGCTCGGCTCCGGGCCGAGCACCATACGCAACGCGCCCGACGTCGGCGAGGTCGGCATCACCGCCCGGATGCTGGAGCACGTGGGCATGAAGGTCGAGCGCACCGACGGCGAGGTCACCGTCGTGCCGGGGCCGGTGGCGGATCCGAGCGTGGACAAGGCGTTCACCGGGCTCAACCGCATCCCGATCCTGCTGCTGGGCCCGCTGCTGCACCTGACCGGCGAGGCGTTCGTGCCGATGGTCGGCGGCGACCCGATCGGGCGGCGGCCCGTCGACTTCCACCTGGACGCGCTGCGCCGCTTCGGCGCGGAGGTGGAGCTGGCCGAGGACGGCATCCACGCCCGCGCCGCCCGGCTGCGCGGCACCCGCGTCGATCTGCCGTACCCCAGCGTCGGCGCCACCGAGACGGTGCTGCTGACCGCCGTACGGGCCGAGGGCCGCACCGTCATCCGCAACGCCGCGACCGAGCCGGAGATCGTCGAGCTGGCGCTGTTCCTCCAGCGCATGGGCGCGCGGATCTCGCTCTACCCGGACCGGCGCATCGTCGTCGAGGGCGTCGACACGCTCGGCGGCGCCACCACCCGGCTCGGCGGCGACCGCATCGAGGCGTTCTCCTATCTGGTCGCCGGGCTGGTCACCGGGGGAGAGGTGCGGGTGCACGGCTGCCCGCAGGACCGGCTGGTGACGCCCATCACCACGCTGGCCCGGATGGGCGCCAGGTTCGAGATCACCGACGAGTGGATCACGGCGTCGGCCCCGCGGGCGCTGCGCGCGGCGGCCGTGCAGACCGACACCCACCCGGGCTTCGCCACCGACTGGCAGACACCGCTGATGGTGCTCTTCACGCAGGCCGAGGGGATGTCGGTGCTGCACGAGACGGTGTACGAGAACCGGCTGGCGTACGTCTCCGCGCTGCAGGGCATGGGCGCCGAGATCGAGGTGTACGACACCTGCCTGGGCGGCCCCGCCTGCCGCTACCACGACACGGGCGCGCTGCACTCCGCCGTCGTGCGCGGCGTCAGCGCCCTGCGCGGCGGGGACGTCACGATGCCCGACATCCGCGCCGGGTTCTCCGCCGTGCTGGCGGCGGCCGTCGCCACCGGCGGCTCGACGCTGCGCGGGGTGCACCACATCGAGCGCGGCTACCACCGGCCCGTCGAGCAGTTCCGCGCGCTCGGCCTGGAACTGCGCAGCCGCGAGGAGTAGGCCGGCGGCGAGGAGCGGCGCACCGCGGGGTGCGGGGCCGGGCGTACGGCGCCCGGGGGTCGGTGCCGGATGTGCGGTGTCCGGTGTGCGTGGGCGGGAACTTGGAGGGGACGGACGTGGAGTGGTGGTGGGTGGCTGCCGCCGTGCTGCTGGGCGGTGCCGGAGTGGTGTCCGCGGGCTTCCGGCAGGCGGACGACTCGCCGCGGCGGCTTTCGGGACGATCGCAGCGCGCGGCGCGCGGCCTCTCCGTGGTGCTGATCGGCGTCGCGGTCTTCTTCGGGCTGCTGGTGGCGGTGGGCAAGTTCCTGCTCACGACGGGGAACGGCGGGCTCTGAGCTCCGCCAGCACCCGCCGCTGGTGCCGGTGGCCGACCGTCTCGTAGCCGACGACGGTGACGAACGGGGCGAGCATCACGACGAGCAGGCACACCGCGACCGGGGTCCCGGCGGCGGAGAGCAGCACCGCCGCGCCCAGCACGGCGAGCGTGAGCGAGATCAGCAGCGCGTGGAAGCGGTCCCTGGCGGACAGCAGCAGGGTGTGCAGCGCGTAGACGACGACCAGGTACAGGCCGACGGGCAGCGCGAGGGAGAGCACCACGGCCGTCTCGCCGATCGCCGCGTGGTGTTCCAGGAACAGCCCGGCCACGTGCAGCCCGGCGCCGGCGCCCGCGATGCCGGCGAACACGGGGATGTGCCCGTAGCCGAAGAGGTATCCGCGGGCCCGCCGGTGCACCAGGATGTCGCCGAAGGGCGTGGTGAAGTACACCCACCACATGCCGAAGGTCAGCCCGACGCCGGCGACGACGACGGCCACGGCGTTCGCCGTCCACTCGGTGCCTTCCGGGCCGCCGAGGAGGTCGCCGGAGGAGGCGACGGTGCCGACGACGCCCTCGCCGAGCGTGATGATCGCGAAGAGGCCGTACCGCTCGGCGACGTGGTGCGGGTGCCACGGCGTCCCGCCCGCGCCGCCCTGGGTGAGCACCGGCAGCAGCAGCTCCAGCGCCGTGAACACCACGTAGGCGACGATCACCTGGGCGAACGACAGGTTCGTGAACCCCACCACGAGCCAGCCGGCCTGGGCGATCACGGTCCAGCGGATGTTGGCCATGCACACGTCGTGGTACGCGGGTGACTCCCGGGCGGCCCGCCACCACTGCGCCACCATCGCGATCCGCATGACGACGTAGCCGATGACGATGGCGCGGATCTCCAGGTGGTGGCCCTTCTCGACGGAGTGGAACATCGCCGGCAGGCCGAGGGCGAAGATGACGACCCCGATCATCTGCACCATCGTCAGCGACCGGAAGAGCCAGTCGTCGGTGCCGAACGCGGACGCGAACCAACTGAAGCTGATCCACGCGATGCTGATGGCGAACATCGCCAGCGTGAACGCCACCACCGCCCTCCCGGCGTGGTCCTCGGCGGCCATCTCGGCGAGGAACGACGCGGCGGTGCCGACGGCGACCACGAACGTCAGGTCGAACAGCAGCTCCAGCGGCGTGACGGCCCGGCCGCGCTCCTCGGGGTCGCGGCCCGTCATCGGCACCCGGCCGTGCGCCACCCGCCCGCCGCCCGCGGCGGCTGCGGAGTCGGTCATGGCGCGATGATGCCCCATCGGACGGCGGTCGCCGCGGGGGCTCGCGCGGGGCGCCCGGGGCGCGTACGCCGGCTGCCGTACGGACCGCGGGGCCACCCGGTCGCGCACGGCGGAGCCCGTCCCGCGGGTACCGCGACACTCCGCGGGCGCCATTGACACCGCCCCGAGCCCCGCTAGCCTCGATGCACGACCGCATGTGACAACGATGTCAGGCGCGTCGGGGGGCGCGTCCACACCGCGAAGGGGCAGCATCGATGGGCACCGCCGCACACCACCGCACCCCTCTCTCCCGCCGCCGGCTGCTGGCAGCCGCGGCCGCGACGTCCGCCGCCGGCGCCGGCGCCCTGGCGCAGGCCGCGCCCGCGCGGGCCGTGCCGGGACCGGCCGCGCACCCCGCGGCCGCCGTACGCGTACCCCCCGGGCCGCACGCCGCGCGTGAGATCCGCGCCGAGTTCCTGCACGCCTGGAACGGCTACCGCGCCGCCGCCTGGGGCCACGACGAGGTACGGCCCGTCTCCGGCACCTGGAACGAGTTCTTCGCCGCGGGCCACCCCGTGGGCCTGTCCGTGATCGAGGCGCTGGACACGCTGTACGTGATGGAGCTGGACGACGACCTGACGGAGGCCGCCGACTGGCTGGAGCAGAACCTCGACTTCGACATCGACGCCGACTTCCACGTCTTCGAGGCCATCATCCGCGTCGTCGGCGGGCTGCTCGCCGGCCACCTCGTCACCGGCCGGCAGTCGCTGCTCGACCTGTGCGTCGACTTCACCGACCGGCTGCTGCCGGCGTTCACCAAGTCGCCCACCGGCATGCCGTACACCCGCGCCAACCTGCGCACCGGCGAGGTCCACGGCACCACCCCGCCGCTCGCCGAGATCGGCACGAACATCCTGGAGTTCGGGATGCTCTCCAAGCTCACCGGCGACGGCAGGTACTACGAGGCGGCCAAGCGCGCCTACCGCGCCGTGCTCGACCGGCGCTCCTCGCTCGACCTCCTCGGCACCCGGCTCGACGTCGAGACAGGCCGCTGGACCGACCCGACGGACCAGGGCCCCAACCCGCCCGTCGACTCCTTCTACGAGTATCTGTGGGGGGCCTGGGAGCTGTTCGGCGACCGGGACTGCCTGCGCTGGTGGCGGCTGCTCAACGGCGCCATGACCGAGCACCTGGTGGAGGAGTGGGACGGCCACGTCTGGTACCGCCAGGTCGACTTCGCCACCGGCGAGACCACCGGGCGCCGCCAGTCGGAGCTGGCGTCGTTCTGGGGCGGCCTGGTCGCCAAGGGCGGCGACCGGCGCCTCGGCGAGCGCTACCACCGCTCGTGGGAGTCGGTCCTGCAGCGCTGGCCCGTGCTGCCCGAGGAGATCGACTACGGCACCATGACGCCGACCTCGCGGGGCAACCAGTTCCGGCCCGAGTACGTCAACGGCGCCTTCGACCTGTACTGGCTGACGAGGGACGACTTCTACCGCCGCACGGCGTGGCAGTACTTCGAGGGCATGAAGGCCCACGCCCGCGTCCCCGGCGGCTAGACGATCCTGGAGGACGTCACGACCTCCCCGATGCGCCGGGGCGACCTCTTCCCCGCGTACGCCTTCGCGGAGAACTTCAAGTACCTGTACCTGATGTTCGCGCGCACCCGCCGCTTCGACGGCGGAGACTACGTGCTGTCGACCGAGGGCAAGATCCTGCGCGGCCTGCCCCGCCGCCTGTGAGAGCCGCCGGGGCCCGCCCTCCCGCGGACGGGCCCCGGCGCTCCCGGGGGCGTCAGGCGGCGTAGCCCTTCGGCGGGATGAGCGTGGCGAGCTGGTCGAAGGAGAGCCAGTAGATCTGGTTGCCGCCGAAGGACGCCGGGTCGGCGATGAGGACGGTGCGCTGGGCGTCGTCGTAGCCGATCACCGTGAAGTAGTGGTAGATCGTCTGGTCCGGCGGGTAGCCGGGGGGCTGGTTGCCGGGCGGGGCGACGATGTTCGCGACGACGGGATAGCCGTTGTCGATGTCGAGCACGACGTCCCGCCACAGCAGGTCGCGCTGGGCCTGCGTCGGCGGGTCGTTCGGCATCTCCTTCGTCTCGTACCAGCCGGTGCCGAGGTTGGCGTTGAGCACGCCGGTGACCTGGCTGATGTGGTCGGTCCCGGCCTCGGTGGTGCCGAGCTGGGCGGCCAGTGCGCCCTGGCCGGGCGGGGCGATGCGCGCGGACAGCGCGATGCGGGTGGCGGCGGGGCCGCACCAGTAACCGGTCTCCTGGACCTGGTAGTCGACGTCCAGCGTACGGGCGGCCGCGGTCCGCTCACCGTCGACGTGCAGCCGGGTGCCGGGGCGGTTCTGCCCGCTGACGACGGCGGTGCCGGAGGCCGTGCCGCGCTCCAGCACGGAGGCCACGGTGGGGCCGGGGCCGGGGCCCGGCGCGGCGGCGGCCGGGGTCGCCAGCACGGCGCAGGCGGCGGTGGCCGCCAGCGCGGTGGCGATGGCGGTCGGGACGAGGCGGGAGCGGGGAGAGCGTGGAGTGCGGTGCTGGCGCATCGGGTCTCCTGGGGTGGGGGGTTGTGGGGGTGTGGGGGTGTACGGCGCGCGGAGGGGCCCGTACGGGATCCGGCTAGGCCTTGCGCAGCCGGGCGATGATGCCGTCGAGGTCGCGGCGGAACACCTCGGGGCGGAAGACGTGCCCGCCGGGCTCCTCGTGCCACTCGTGCGGGATGCCGGCCCCGGCCAGGGCGCCGCGGAACTCCCGCTGGCCGGCGAGGACCTGGGTCTCGTTGGCGGTGTCGAACCAGTTCACCGGGTCGGGACTGGTGCCCGCGACCAGGAACACCCGCTTGTTGCGGTAACTGCCCAGGCGCTCCATCGGGTTGTCGGCGCTGACCCGCGCCTCGTTCCACAGCGGTGCGCCGTAGACGGTGCCGCCCGCCAGCTCCACGGCGGCCGACGACACGTTCGCCCAGTGCACCACGAGCCCGGCGTCCCGGCGCAGGCTCGCCGGTCCCGAGTGGGAGCTGACCGAGGCGAAGTGCCCGTAGTACTTGGCCGCGTACTTCAGCGCGCCGAAGCCGCCCATCGAGAACCCGCCGACCGCGCGCCCGTCGTACTCCGCGTACGTGCGGAAGTTGGCGTCGATCCACGGCAGGAGCTGCGCGATGTGGAACGTCTCCCAGTTGCGCGGCCCGGCGTTGGAGGAGACGGGGTTGGAGTACCAGCCGGCGTGGCCGCCGTCCGGCATCACGACGATGACGCGCCTGCCGGCGGTCAGCGCCCGGATGCCGAGCCGGTCGAACTGGATGAAGTCCGCGTCGGTGCCGCCGCCGTGCAGCAGGTAGAGCACCGGATAGCGGAGCCCGCTGTCGTGGTAGCCGTCGGGGAGCAGGACGTTGACGCCCGGGTCCCAGCCGATCGCGTCGGTCGCGAACCGGTAGTACCACATGCGCGGGTCGGACTCGTTGCGGTCGGTGATCCGCAGGCCGAAGCCGTCGTTCGCGGCGCCGGCGGGTGATGCCCCGGCGAGGACGCCGGCGCCTCCGGCGGCCACCGCCGCCGTGAGGCCGCCCGCGGCCCTGAGCACGCGTCGGCGGGTGGGACGGGTCTCGCTCACCATGACCTCCTGGGCCGTGTCGATTACCTGGCACCGGGCCGGGGTCCGCCGGCCCGGGCTTCTGCGCTCCCGAGTCAGGCCACGGATCGTAGGCGGGGGCCCGCGGCGCGGCGGGCGGTGCTTTTCCGGCTCGGTCGAAAAGCCCACGGCGCGACCCCGTCCGGGGCCCTAGCGTGACGGGCATGGCCGGCACGCTGCGCATCCACTTCGGCGACCGGGACTTCCGGCACGTGCAGTTGACCGGGACCGCCGACCCCATGTGGGAGGCGATCCTCGGGCTGCACGTGCTCAGCACGCCCCCGGGCCGCCTGCCTACCCGGCTGCGTCCGTGGCGGCGGCGCGCGGCGGCGCGGCTGCACGGCGGCGAACTGCGCGCCGCCTGCCGGCTGCTGCGCGACCTGGCGCCCGCCGACGCCGCGTACTTCCCCGACTTCCTCACCCCGGTCGAGTCCGAGGAGGGCCTGTCCGCGGCGCTGGAGACGCTGCTCGCCACGCCCGGCCGGCGGCTCGCCCGCGAGCTGCGCGAGGCCGCCCGGCACCGGCCGCTGCCCGCGTGGACCCGTCGGCTCGCGGCGGGGGACCGGGCGCAGCTCGGCCGGATCGCGGACGCCGTACGGCAGTTCCACGCGCGGCTGATCGTGCCGGAGTGGAGCGAGGTGGAGGCCACGATCGCCGCGGACCGCGAGTGGCGGATGGCCGCGCTGGACGGCGGGATGCCCGCGGTGCTGGGCACGCTGCGGCCCTTCCGGTGGCGCGGCGGGGTGCTGACCGCGCCGTACCCCGTCGACTACGACCTGCGGCTGCGCGGCCGGGGCGTCCGGCTCATCCCGTCCTTCTTCTGCCACACCGCGCCGATCGCGATCGCCGACCCCACCCTGCCGCCGGTGGTGGTCTATCCGGTACGCCGCCACCCGGCGGTGCCCGGCCCGGTGCGGCCGCCGCCCGCGCTCGCCGCGCTGCTCGGCACCGCCCGCGCCCGGGTGCTCGACGCGCTGGCCGCCACCGCCACCACCGGGTCCGTCGCCGCCCGCCTCGGCATGCCGGCGTCGACCGTCAGCGGCCATCTGACGGTGCTGCGCGGCGCCGGGCTGGTGCGCAGCGAGCGCGCGGGCGCGCACGTCGTGCACCGGCTGACCGGCCGCGGCCGGCACCTCCTCGGCCGCTGACCCTTCGCCCGGGTTCCCCCCGGGGGTTCACCCGGGTCCGCCGAGGAAGTGGAAGCCGGGGCGCGGGTGCATGAGGAAGTCGTGGTGCGAGATGTTCCAGGCGTACGCGCCCGCCAGCGAGAACACCACCAGGTCCCCGGCGCGCAGCCCCGCCGCCGGCACGTCCCGCGCCAGCACGTCCTTCGGCGTGCAGAGCTGCCCCGCGACCGTGACCCACCTCCCGTGCGCCGCCGGCCGCGGCCACGGGTGCGGCCACGGGCGGGGCGCGGGGTGGACGGTGCAGGGCTGGTCGTGGCCCTTGGCCGCCGGAGTGCGCAGGTGGTGGGTGCCGCCGCGGACCACGGCGAACTCCTCGCCGTGGCTGCGCTTGACGTCCAGCACCTCGGTCCCGTACCAGCCGCAGTACGCACTCAGCGCCCGCCCCGGCTCGATGCGCAGCGTCAGCCCGGGGTGCGCCGCGGCCAGCTCCGCAAGACCCGCGCCGTAGCCGCGCCAGTCGAACCGCCCCTCGGGGGCGGCGTAGTCGACGGCCATGCCGCCGCCGACGTTGACCTCCAGGCCGGACGCGCCGAGCCCGGCCCGTCCGGCGAGCCGCAGCGCCCCGGCCACCACCGAACGCGCCACGCCGAGCAGCCGCGGCGCGTCCAGCCCGCTGGCCAGGTGCGCGTGCACGCCGCGCAGCCGCAGCCCGGGGTACGCGCCCCCGGCGAGCAGCCGCGCGGCCTCCTCGGAGTCGGCGGGGTCCAGGCCGAAGGGCGAGGGGCGGCCGCCCATGGCCAGTGCGCTGCCCGCCAACGAGCCGCCGGCGACGGGCAGGTTGACGCGCAGCAGGACGTCCGTGCCCGCCTCCGCCGCTTCGCCCGCGGTCTGCTCGCCGAGCATGCGCAGCTCGTGCAGGCTCTCGACGTGCACGCGGTGCACCCCCGCCGCGCGGGCGGCGGCCAGCTCCGCGGGGGTCTTGCCGGGCGCGCCGAAGGCGAGGCGGCGGCCGGGCGCGGCGGCGGCCACGTGGGCGAGTTCGCCGCCGGAGGAGACCTCGTAGCCGTCGACGTACGGCGCGAGGGCGGCCAGGACCGCCGGTTCGGGGTTGGCCTTGGCGGCGTAGTACAGCTCGACGGGCGCCGGGAGGGCGGCGCGCACCGCCGCCGCATGGGTGCGCAGGGCCGCCAGGTCGTAGACGTACGCGGGCAGCTCCCCGGGCGCGAGGGAGCCGAGGCGGGCCAGCACGGCGGGGGGCGGGGCGGTCAACGGTGGCTCCGGCGCGGCGAGTCGGGTTCCGGGGCGGCGAGCGGGTTCGGCAGGTGGACGTAGCCCGCCTCGCGGTCCGCGCGGCGGCCCCAGCGCGTCAGCAGATTGGCCTTCGCGGGCAGCGGCGCCCCGCCGAGCAGGGCGCGCAGCCGGGGCGGGTCGCCGAGGTCGCGGGCGCAGCCCAGCAGCACACCGCGGACCCGCGCCCACAAAGCCGCCTCGGCCCGCGGGTGCAGGTCGGCGAGCGCGGCGAGCATGTCGGCGACGTGGTTGACGAGCAGGCAGTACACCACCCGGTGCCAGCCGCGGGTCGCGTCGTACGTCATCGGCCCCGCCACCTGCGCGGGCAGCGCGGCGAGGGCGTCGGCGTGCCGGTCGGGCAGCAGCTTGGCGCCCTCCAGGTCGCGGAAGACCACCTGCGCCGGCATGCCCTCGGCGTCGACGCACAGCAGCACGTTCTGCAGGTGCGGCTCCAGCACCACGCCGTGCTCGAAGTAGGCGGCGAGGACGGGCGGGACGAGCAGGTCCAGATACGCCGACCACCAGTCGAGGGCGGTCTGCGGGCGGGCGGCGGGCGGCAGCCGGGAGAGGTGCGCGGGGCCGGTCGGGTACTCGTCGGCGACGGCCCCGGCGAGCAGCGGGGTGACACCGGGGCGCACCACGCCGCTCAGCCCGTCGCGGACGATCACCCCGAGGCCTTCGAGCAGCGCGGGATCCGGCACGCCGCCCGGTCCCGGCAACGCCAGGCTGCGGTACGCCGGTTCGCGCAGCAGCGCGGCGGCGGGGTGGCGGGCGGCGAGGGCGTCGAGCACGGGGCGCAGCAGCCGGGTCAGGGCGACCGCGCCGGACAGCTCGTAACGGGAGTTCTTGCGCACGCAGTTGGTGATGCGCACGTTGAGGCTGAACTTCAGGAAGCCGTCCCCGGTGTGCAGCGTGCGCACGGAGGCGGTCGGGGTGCACGGCGGGCCGCCGGTGCCGAGGTCGAGCACGTCGGCACGGTCCAGGGCGGCGCGCAGCGCCGGGTGGCCGGCGAGGAGTTCGTACTGCCAGGGGTGGACGGGCAGCAGGCGGTAGCCGTCGGGGACCGGGCGGAGCCGGTCGAGCGGGTCGGTGGCACCGGGCCGCGCGCTCTCCTCGGCGGCCAGGTGGGCGCGTACCGCGAGGTGGCGCAGCGGAAAGGCGGCGCCGGCCTCGGGGGCGTACGCGGACCAGGCGGCCGGGCCGCCGCCGCGGGCCTTGGGCGTGGGGTGGAAGCGGTGGCCGAGGGGGAGCGACTGCTCGGAGTGGAGATACGCGGCGAGCGGCCCGGAGCCGGCCGCGGGCGCCGGCCGGCTCCGTACGGCGTCCAGCGCATCCGCCGTACCGCGGTGGCTGGCGGCGACCTGCTCCAGGAACTCGTCGTTGCGCACGCCCGTACGTGCCGAAAGCTCGTCCTGCACATGCTCGGCCACCCGCCGCCAGCCGACCTCCGCCCAGTCGCCGTCGCGCCACTCGGCGACCGGCCCGCGGAAGCGGTGCGCGCCCAGCAGCGAGGTGCGGCGCAGCGCCACGCGCAGCAGCACGTCCCGGCGGGACAGCCGCAGCAGCAGCCGGCCGCCGTCGAGGGTCGCCTGCCGCTCGGGTCCGCAGACCTCGCGCAGCAGGCAGTTGAGCAGGGTGTGCGCGACCGCCTCGTCGGCGGTGGGCAGGCCGGCGGGGGAGGTGGTCGCGGGCACGGTGGCGGGTGAGGCGGTAAGGGGCATCAACGGTTCCAGCCGATGGACGGGTACGGGACGGTGCCGGGCCGCGGCTCGGGGGCGGCCGCGGCGCGGAGATAGTTCGGTCCTGTGGTGTAGTGCTTGTTGATGTCGGCCGCCCCGGAGCGCTCCTTGGACAGGAGCGTGCCGGCGGTGACCATCGCCTTCACCGGCAGGTGCGCGGCGTCGAGCACGTGCGCCCGCAGCACGGCGCCCGGCCGGCCGGGGCCGGTGCCGAGCCGGTCGACGGCCTCGGTGAGGCGGTCGCGTACGAGGGCGAGCAGCGTCGCGAGCGGGGCGCGGCCGTGCCGGGCGAGGCCGAACGCGTAGGCCCCGGCGCACAGATGGACGGTGATGGTGGCGAACACGTCGGCCACCGGCCCGTCGCCGTCGCACAGCGTGCGGGCGTCGGCGAAGTCGCCGGGGCCCGGCGCGTCGCGCCCGAGCGCGGCGCGCAGCCGGGCGTGGTGGATGCGCGGGCCGTCGTCGTCCTTGAGCAGCAGCCGTACGCGCGGGCGGCCGTCGGCGGTGCGGTCGGGCGGGTCGAGGACGAGCGAGACGTTCTGCTGGTGCGACTCCAGCGCGACGCCGTAGCCGAAGAGCGTGGTCTGGAAGTCGAAGAGGAGGGTGAGGAGATCGTCGAGCAGGGCGAGGGGGTCGCCGCCGTGGCAGCGGTCGGCGAGGTGGTCGACGACGAGCCGGCCGCCGGGGGCGGGCGCCAGCAGGGCGGCCAGCGGCACCACGAGGGCGCCGTCGAGCCCGGCGGGCTGGCGGCGGCACAGGGCGGCGAGGAGGTCGTGGCCGGCGTGCGCGTAGGTGGTCTCGTCGGCGTGCAGCACGGTGCCGCGGAAGCGCGGCTCGCGCCGGACGACGGCCTCCAGCAGCCGCTGGACGGTCGCCCCGTCGGCCAGGGTGGCGGGCTTGACGGTGCGCCGGTTGCGCAGGCCCAGGGTGGCGGTGGCCAGCGGCAGCTTGAGGTGCAGCCGCGGGTCGGCGGCCGAGGCGACGGTACGCATCGAGAGCGTCGGCACCACGTCGAGGTACGGAACGGGGGCGAGCGCCGCCCGCCCGGCGAGGCCGGTGGCGCGCAGCGCGCCGTCCAGCGGGCCGCCGAGGGTCAGCGGGTGGACGGGCAGGGCGAGATGGGTGCGGTCGAGCGCGGCCGGCAGGCCGAGGGCGGAGGGGGCGGGCCAGGCGGCGGGCGGCCCGGGCGCGGCGGCCGGGTCGAGGGCGCCGCGCAGGGTCAGGGCGTCGTACGGCAGGGCGAGCCAGCGCAGGGCGAAGCGCGGGTGGAACTCCGGGGCATGGGCGAGCAGTTCGGCCTCGCCGAGGCCGGCGCGGCTGCGTGAGGTGGGGTAGACGGGGTGGTCGAGGCGGGCGGCGAGGGTGTCGTACGCGAGTGTGCCGGCGTGTCCGGTCCAGCGCGCCGGGTCCGGCCCGTACCGCCCGGTGAGCGCCGCGGCCGTCCCGTCCCGGGTGGCGGCGTGCAGCCGCGTCGCCGCCACCGTCTGCCGGCACTCCGCGGCGAAGTCGGCGAAGCCGCCGCGGTCTTCGGGCGCCGCGTGGCCCGCCAGGGCGGTGAGGACGGCGTCGAGCCCGGTGACCTCGGTGGTCTCGTCGCCGCTCGCGCGGAGCAGCAGCGGCAGCCGGGCACCGTACGTGCCCTGGAAACCGTCCGGCGCTACGGGCAGCAGCAGCGCGCCCGGCCCGGCGGGGTCCGCGAGGCGCAGCCAGCGCCCGTCCGCCCGGTCGTGCGTCGTCGTACGGGTGCGCAGCCCCGCGACGTCCTCGCGCAGCAGCGCGCTGAGCACGCGCAGCGTGAGCTCCGCCTCTTCCGCCTCCTCGACGTCCGCTTCGCCCGCGGAGTCCGGCGCGGCCCCGCTCACGGCGTGATCTCCCAGCGCTGCGCGGCCAGGAAGTCCGCCACCGCCCGGTCCACCCGCCGCTGGTCGGTGCCGATGCCGCGGGCCACGCCGAGGAAGTCCCGGTTGGTGCGGTGCAGTTCGTGCCGCTCGCCCACCGCGCGCAGCGGCCGGTACGTCAGCTCCACCCCGTCCACCACCAGGTCCGCCGGACCCGGTGCGGCCGTCAGCGTCCCGGCGGAGCGGGCGCACGGATACGCCAGCCGCGCCCGGCCGTCCGTCCGTGCCTCCAGATCCGCGGGCAGCGGCTCGCCGAGGTGCGTACGGAGGATGTGCGCGAAGAGCGGGATGCCGAGCAGCCGGGCGAGCAGCAGGTCGCACTGGTCGCCGATGGCGCGGTAGTTGACCTCCACGAGCCGGGCCCGGCCCGCGCTGACCACGAACTCGGTGTGGCAGGCGCCGAACCCGACGCCCAGCGCGTCGAGCTGCCCGAGCACCTGAGCCGTCACGGGCCCGGGGTGCGCGGGCACGTAGGACATGCGCTCCTCGATGAAGTACGGCGGCGGCGACAGCTCGGTGTGGAAGCCGCCGAGGAGGTGGCGTACGCGGCCGTCGCCCAGCGTCTCCAGCGTGTACAGCTCGCCGTCCAGGAACTCCTCGACCACCAGTGCCTCGCCCGGCCGCCGCGCCCGGATCTCCGCACACAGCCGCACGAGCTCGGCCGCGTCGGCCGCAAGCACCACGTCCTCGCTGGCGACGCCCTCGCGCGGCTTGACCACGCACGGGTAGGGCACGTCCAGCGCCGCCGGGTCCGCCCCGGCCGGCAGCTCCGCAGCCCGCACCGGGTCCGCGCCGGCGGCGGCGAGCCGGCGGCGCATCTCGGCCTTGTCCTTGGTGGCCAGGGCCGCCCGCCAGCTCTTGGCGGGCAGACCGAAGTAGTCGGCGGCGAGCGCGGCCTGCGTCTGGAGGTGGTCGCTGTTGGTGAAGACCGCGTCCGGGCGGCGGTGGGCGGAGATGCGGCCGATCACGGCGCGGAAGTCGCCTACGTCGCAGCCGAGGGTCTCCGGCTCCGGGGCGCGGCGCCGGTGGGCGTCGGGCTGGTCGGTGAGCACGGTGACGTCGAGGCCGAGGCGGCGTGCGGCGGGGAGGAAGCCGTCCGTGACCGAGTCGGTGGGGTTGCGCGCCAGCAGATATAACCGCACGGAATCCTGACCTGACACCTTCCTGGATGCACCCGCCGGCGGCGGCAGAGGTAAGGCTTACCTTACTCTGTCGATCACCCGCCGGTGCACGGAGCGGGAAAACCGGCCGGTCCCCGCCGCCCCGCCGCGGGGGGTGTGCGAGGCCCCGCCGGAGTCCACGTACCGAAATGGGTTTGAGCCCGCGGCGGGGTCGGAACGACACTGCGGGAGGAGCCGTGCCGCGACACGGTTCCCCTGCTATGCCCGCACGGCCGTCGCCCCGGCGCTGACGAGTCACCGATTCGAAAGAGAGCCCCCGATGGCCACCGCCTCGCGCCGCAGGCGCCTGTCGCTCTCCCTGATGTTCCTCATACCCGGGCTGTCGCTCTCGTCATGGGTGACGCGCACCCCCGACGTCCGCGACGAGCTGGGTGCCTCCACGGCGGAGATGGGCCTGATCCTCTTCGGCCTGTCCGTGGGCTCCACCATCGGCATCGTCAGCTCGGGGGCGCTGGTGGCCCGGATGGGCACCCGGCCGGTGATCGGCGGCGGCACGGTGCTGATCGCGCTCGGGGTCGCCGGGGTCGGGACGGGGGCGCTCGCCTCGTCGGCGGCCCTCGTCACCGCCGGGCTCTTCGTGTTCGGCCTCGGCGGCGGCTCCGGTGAGGTCGCGCTGAACGTGGAGGGGGCGGAGGTCGAACGGCTGCTCGGCCGGTCCGTGATGACGACGCTGCACGGGTTCTTCAGCCTCGGCACCGTGCTCGGCGCGAGCCTCGGGATGCTGGCCACGGCCGTCGCCTTCCCCGTGCAGTGGCACCTGATCATCATGTCCTGCGTCGCGCTCGCCGTCTTCCTCGCCGCCTTCGGCGACGTCCCGGGCGGCGTCGGCAGGCAGACGGCCGCGGATGCGGAGGCGGACGCCGCCGAGGGCAGCGAGGGCGCGGCCGGCGGCCGGCCGCTGTGGAAGGACACCCGGCTGCTGCTGATCGGCGCGGTCGTCCTGGCCATGGCGCTCGCGGAGGGCGCCGCGACCGACTGGTTGCCGCTGCTGATGGTCGACGGCCACGACCTGGACGCCGCGCTGGGCTCCCTGGTGTACGTGGGCTTCGCCACCGCCATGACCGTCGGCCGCTTCTGCGGCGCCTTCTTCATCGACCGCTTCGGGCGCTATCTCGTGATCCGCACCAGCGCGATCTCCGCCGCGCTCGGGCTGGTCGTGGTGATCTTCGTCGACCATCCGGTGGCCGCCGGCGCCGCGGTCCTCTTCTGGGGGCTCGGCGCCTCGCTGGGCTTCCCGGTCGCCATCTCGGCCGCCGGCGACTCCGGCCCGGACCCCACGGCCCGGGTGAGCCTGGTGGCGATGATCGCGTACGGCGCCTTCCTCGTCGGCCCGCCCGGCCTCGGCTTCCTGGGCGACCACTACGGGCTGCGCTCCGCGATGATCGCCGTCCTCACGCTGGTCGCCCTTGCGATCTTCCTCGCCCCCGCGGTCGGCGAACGCCGCCCCGCGGTGCCGGAGGTCAAGAACGACCCCCGGACCGTCCCGCGGCCCGCCCCCGAGCCGGCGGACGAGGCCGCCTGCGCCGACCGCGACCGCTGAACCACCGGCCCCCCGGCGGGCCGGTCAGCGCGGGCCGAGCAGCCCGAGCAGCCGGCCGGCCGGCAGGGCGTGGCGGGTGCGGCCTGCCGGGCCCGTCGTCGTGACGGCGGCGAGCAGCGAGTTGAGCACCGCCTCCTCGACGGCGTCCATGACCCCTTCGAAGACCGGGTCGAGACCCGCGTCTGCCGGCGGCCGCCCGCCGGGCCGTACGCCGAAGGCGATCGCGTAGTCGCCGCTCCCGTGCCCGTACGCCGCCCCCGTCCTGGCCAGCGCGAAGACCGCGCGCCGCGCCACCCGGGTCAACTGCCGGGCGTCCAGCGGCGCGTCGGTGGCCGCGACGACCATGCACGAGCCGGCCTCGGGCGCGGCCCCGGGGCCGGGGACGCCGACGTCGGCGGGGGTGACGGTGCGGCCGAGGACGCGCAGCGTGCCGCCGAAGTTCGCCTGGACGAGGACGCCGACGCACGCGCCGCGCCCGCCGACCTCCACCAGCCGCGACGCCGTGCCCACGCCCGCCTTGAAGCCCAGCGCCGCCACTCCCGTGCCCGCGCCCGTGCACCCCTCCGCGACCGGCCCGCCGGCCGCCCCGTCGAGCGCCGCGCGCACGTGCTCCTCGCGTACGGGCCGGGCGCGGATGTCCGACAGCACGCCGTCGTTGCACTCGCCGACGACCGGGTTGAGGCTCGTCACGTCCGCGCACGCGGGCCGCTCCAGCATCCAGCCGACGAGCGCGTCGGCGGCCCGGAACGCCGACAGCGTCGAGGTGAGCAGCACCGGCGTCTCCAGCGCGCCCAGCTCGGCGAGCTGCGTGCTGCCGATCAGCTTGCCGTACCCGTTCCCGGCGAACACCCCGGCGGGCAGCGGCGCTCCCGGGTGCACGTCCCCGGGCACGATCGCCGTGACGCCGCTGTGCAGCAGCGGGGGCTCGCGCAGCGTCACGTGTCCCACGCGCACGCCCGGCACGTCGGTGATCGCACCGTACGGACCGGCCGGGAGCCGCCCCGCCACCAACCCCAGGTCCCGGGCACGACGTCCGGCCGGCGCGGCGAGTTCGTCCATGAAGCCGCAGGCTACGCCCCCCTCGCCGGCGGCGGCATGTTCCACACCTGCAGCACGCCGGTGTTGCGGGAGGCGGTGACGAAGCGCCGGCCGTCGGGGGAGACGACCACCGCGGACAGGTAGCGCGACTCCGTCCGGAAGGTACGGGCCTGGGCCGGCGGCGTGACCGGGTCCCAGACATGGGCGACGCCGCCGCTGCCGACGCTGACGATCCGCGAGTCGGGGGCGACGGCGATGCCCGCCACCGTCTCCCCGTGCGCGGCGACGTCCACGCCGGACGTCGTGCCGCTGCCGTCGAGTTCGGTGAACTGCAGCCGCCCGTCGACGCCGCCGCTGACCGCGCGGGTGCCGTCCGGGGTGATCGCCAGCCCCTGGACGAAGCACCGGTGGGCCGTCACCGGGCCGCCGACCGGGCTGCCGTCGGCCAGGTCCCAGATCCGCAGGACGCCGTCCTTGCCGTCCTCGTGCCCGGTGCTGACGATCTTCCTGCCGTCCGGGGTGACCGCCACCGCGGCCACCAGCTTGTGCGCCTGGATCGACCGCCCGGCCGGGATGCCGCTCTCCAGGCTGAGTACGTGCACCTTCCCCTCGCCGCCGCCGGTGACGATCCGCCTGCCGTCGGGCGTGAGCGCGGCGTGCACGGACAGTGCGATGCCCCATTCGCCCAGGTACCGGTGCACGTCCAGCGGTCCGGTGACCGGCTCGCCGGTCCACAGGTTCCACACGCCGACCGTGCCGTGCCCGCTGGCCACGACACGCACGCCGTCCGGTGTCACCGCGACCGACTTGACGACGTTCGCGTACGTGTCGATCTCCCCGAGCAGCTTCCAGGGAGCCGGCCGCCAGATCCGCAGCAGCCCGTCGCCGCCTCCGGTGATCACGTGGCGTCCGTCCGGCGTCATCGCCAGCGACTGGATCCCGCCCCGCTGCTGCGCGCGGGCACCCGGCCTCGACCACAGCCGCTCCCGCCACCCCGCCACGCCGTACTCCCCTCCTCGGACTCCGCCGGATCACCGAAGGCCGCGACGGACCACCGCGGTCCGGTCGCCGGCGCCCCAGGCTGACACGCCGGTCCCGGGACCCCTCCCGTGGCCGTACGCGGACATGCGGGACCCGGCGGCGAGTGCGGAGCGCCACCGGGCCCGTGCCGATCAGTGGGCGAAGAGCAGCTCGGCGGCGATCACCACGTCCACGACCCCGCACCACTCGGCGAACGTGGGCGACACGATCCCGTCGAGCCGGCGCATCCGCAGGTGGGCGAAGTCCCACACGCCGTGGAAGAACCAGCCCGCCGCCACCAGATAGCGGCCCAGGTCCGGGTCCACCGCCAGCCCCGCCACCGCGAGCCCGCAGAACAGCACCGCGCCCGCGCTCTGCAGCCCGAAGACCGCCCCGCCGTGCGGCGTGCCGCGGACGGCGCCCCACAGCAGCAGGCCCAGCGCGACCGCCACCAGGACGGTCGACGGGGCCACGAGCCCCGTCGTCCGCAGCGCGACCATCACCGCGACCCCGGCGCCCAGGGCCGGCCAGGTCCAGCGAGGCCGGCCGGTCTGGGTGAGGATCAGGTACAGCAGCGGCAGCAGGGGCAGCGCCTCGCCGAAGGCGTCGACCGCGCCCCCGGGGTCGCCGTCGCCGCCGGAGAACAGGCCGGGCACCGTCAGCGCGAGCGCCAGCGCCGTCGGCCAGCGGCGCAGCAGCGCCCGCGCGGGGCCGGGCCGTTTCGGGGCGGTCCCGTCGGCGGGGGTCTGCGGGTACGTCGTGACGGACATGGGAACTCCTCGGTACGTCAGGGGAATCGGGCGGTGTCAGGCGCCGTACTCGGCGCGGCGGCGCAGCATGACCAGCAGCATCAGCGGCAGCATCGCCAGGTGTTCGAGCACCGTCAGCGAGTCCGGCGCCACCGCGCCCAGCCACAGCAGCGGGAAGAGCACCGCCGCGGGCACGAACATCGCGGCGCACATCTCGGCGGTGCTCCGCAGGCCGTGGCCGCGATGGCGCATCCACAGCGCCATGCCCGCCGACATGCTGAACGCCATCTCCAGGCTCGCCAGTTCGGGGTGGCCCTCCGCGGACAGCTCGAAGCCGGCGAGTGCCAGCCCGAAGCGGATCAGCGCGCCGAACACGAGCATGCCGGCGGCCATCGCCACCACCATCTCCACGTAGTGGCGGGCGAAGTGCCACCAGCCGTGGCCGTGTTGCGACGCGGGCCGGGCCGCGGTCTCACCGGGTGTCTGCACGGCGGTCTCCTTCGGGATACGGGGCCGGGGTATCCCGGCGCCGTTCCAGACTGGCGCCGCGGCGGGCCCGCCAGTAGTGCCGAAGCCGCACGTCGGGGCGTGCCGCCGGCACGTACCCGCATGACATCTGTCATGCGGGTACGTGCCGTACGACACGCGCCGCGGGCGCGCCCCTGCTGCCACAATGTCGGCGTGCGCGACGGGGTGAGCGAACGCGGGACCGGGCTGACCGGCTTCCGCCGGTACACGTGGTGGGCGGTGCCCGGCACCGCCGTGCTGTGCCTCCTGCCGCTGTACGGCGGCTGGGTGCTGGACGGCGATGTGCCGGCGTGGGCCCGCGTCCCGGCCGTCGCGGCGCTCGTCGTCGCGACGGTGGCCAGCGCGGTGCTGCTCAGCGCCCGGCTGGCGCCGCCGGACCCGGACGGCGCGGGCCCCCTAGGTCCGCCGCGCGGCTGGCTCCTCGCCGCGGTCGCCGCCACCGCCGTGCTCGCCGTCCTGCCGCTGCTGCGGCAGAACTACGGGCTGTGGGGCCTCGCCCCCGCGATCATGGTCGCGATCGGCGCCACGTATCTGACCGGCCGCCGCCGGCTGCTGCTCGTCGCCGGGGCCGTCGTGCTCGCGACGCTGCCGGGCGGCGCGGTCAGCCTCGCCGCCGGGGACGGGGAGTTCGCCTACGCCGCGCTCTTCCCCGCGGGGCTGGTCGCCTTCAGTGTCTGGATGCTGCTCGGGCCGCTGTGGGCCTGGGACCTCGCGGCGCGGCTGGACCGGGCGCGGCGGCTGGAGGCCGAGGTCGCGGTCAAGGACGAGCGGCTGCGGTTCGCCGCGGACCTGCACGACATCCAGGGGCACCACCTCCAGGTCATCGCGCTCAAGGGCGAACTGGCCGCCCGGCTCGCCGAACACGACCCGGCGCGCGCCGCCGCCGAGATGCGCGACGTACGGCAGTTGGCCGCCGACGCCCTGCGCGACACCCGCGCCGTGGTGCACGGCTACCGCCGCACCACCCTCGACGACGAGATCGCCAACGCCACCCGGGTGCTCGCCGCGGCCGACATCGACGCCCGGATGACGCTCGACCCCGCGGCGGTCGCCGCCGGCCGCGCCGCGCCGGCGCGGCATCTGCTGGGTCTGGTCGTACGGGAGGCCACCACCAACGTGCTCCGGCACAGCAGCGCCCGCCGCGCCGAGGTCGACTACACCCTGGCCGGCGGGCTGGCACGGCTGCGGTTCAGCAACGACGGCGCCGGCGCGCCCGGTCCGGCCGCCCGCACCCCCCGGGCACCCGGCGGCTCCGGCCTCTCCGGCCTGGCCGAGCGGCTGCGCGCCGCCGGCGGCGAGCTGACCTGGGGCCGCGACGGCGACCGCTTCGAGGTCGTCGCCTCACTGCCGGGCCCGGCGAACGGCGCCCCCCGGTGATCCGGCTGCTCCTCGCCGACGACGAGGACCTCCTCAGAAGCGCGCTGGCCGCGCTGCTCGCGCTGGAGGACGACCTCGACGTGGTCGCCGAGGCGGCCACCGCCACCGACGCGGTGCTGCGCGCCCGCGAGCACCGCCCCGACATCGCCGTGCTCGACCTGGAGATGCCGCCCACCGACGGGCTCACGGCCGCCGAGGAGATCCGCGCCGAACTGCCCACCCAGGTCGTCATCGTCACCCGGCACGCCCGGCCCGCCGTGCTGCGCCGCGCGCTGGCCGCGGGCGTCCGCGGTTTCGTGCCCAAGACGACCCCCGCGGCGCGGCTCGCGGAGATCGTCCGGGACGTGGCCGCCGGCCGCCGCTACGTCGACCCGGACATCGCCGCCGCCGCGCTGACCGAGGACGACTGCCCGCTCAGCGACCGGGAACTGGAGGTGCTGCGCGCGGCCCGTACCGGCGCGTCGGTCGCGGAGATCGCCGCCGAGGTGCACCTCGCGCCCGGGACGGTACGCAACTACCTCTCCGCCGCGATGGCCAAGCTCGGCGCGAACTCGCGGCACGCCGCCGCGCACCGCGCCTGGCAGCAGGGCTGGATCTGAGCGGGGCGGCAACGGCCCGTATCCGAAGGTGAGCCGGGCCGCGCGCGGGTCAAGGGACGGTAAAATTTACCGGGATTGGTCCAGTCCTTTGTGGCGCGCCGGAGCGTGGGGGAGTCGTCCGGCGGCCCGGATTGGTACGGTCCGGCGCTCTCACCCCTGACGTTGACATGTTCGTGACCCGGGGCTGTCTTAGAGGTCCATACCGCACGATTCGCGTCCGACCACCCGTGCACGCGAACGACCCGCCGCGCGGGTGGACGTCGTCTTCCCCACAAGGAGAGCCGTGTCCGCGCAGAGAGCCGCACCCTTACGCCTCAGATCGTTTCCCGTGTCCCGGCGCCTGCTCGCCGTCCTCGCCGTGCTGGCGCTGGCGCTCACCGGGCTCACCACCCTCGCCCCGCCCGCGAGCGCCCAGGCCGGGCTCACCGCGACGTTCAGCAGCTCCGGCAGCGGCTCGTCGTGGACGGGCAAGTTCGTGGTGGCCAACGCCGGGAGCGCCGCCGTGGAGAACTGGTCGCTGGAGTTCGACCTGCCGGCCGGCGTGTCGGTCAGCAGCCACACCCACGGCACCGCGAAGGTCGACGGCCGCCACGTCACCGTCACGCCCGCGTACTACAACGCCCGCGTTCCGGCGGGCCGCAACACCGAGCCGTACAGCTACACCTTCACCGGCAGCGGCCCGATGACCGCGCCCACCGGCTGCCTGATCAACGGCGACAAGTGCGACGGCAGCCCGGCCGTGCCCCCGCAGGCACCGGGTGGCGTCGGCGTCGCCGACACCACCGCCCGTACCGTGACGCTGACGTGGAACGCGGCGACCCAGGGCGACTTCCCGGTGACCTCCTACGAGGTCCTGCGCGGCGGGGCCGTCGTGGCGGCCGGCGCCACCACCCGGGCCACCGTCCGCGACCTGACTCCCGCCACCTCCTACGAGTTCACCGTCCGGGCCAAGGACTCGCGCGGCAACGAGGGCCCGCCCAGCGCCCCCGTGACCGCGACGACGGTGGACCCGGCGACCGACACGGTGCCGCCCACGGCGCCGCCCAACCTGCGGTCCACGGCGGTGACGTCCAGCACCGTGGCGCTCCGGTGGGACGCGGCGACCGACGACAAGCGCGTCGCCGCCTACGACGTCCACCGCGGCTCCGCGCTGGTCGCCAGCGTGCCCGCGGACACCCTGACCACCACGCTGACCGGGCTGACGCCTGCGACGCAGTACGCCTTCACGGTCAGGGCCCGCGACGCCGCCGACAACCCCTCGCCCGCAGGCAACACCCTGACCGTCACCACCGACGAGGCCGTCGGCCAGGGCGGCTACGCCAAGGTCGGCTACTTCGTGCAGTGGGGCATCTACGGCCGCCAGTACTTCGTGAAGGACCTCGACACCTCCGGCGCCGCCGCCAAGATGGACGTCATCAACTACGCCTTCGCCAACATCGACCCGAAGAACCTCACCTGCCTCAACGGCGTCACCAAGGGCACCACGCCGAACCCGCAGGACCCCGACCAGGGCGACGGCGCCGGCGACGCCGAGGCCGACTACGGCCGGGCCTTCCCCGCCGGCCAGTCGGTCGACGGCGTCGCCGACGACGGCTGGGGCAAGCTGCGCGGCAACTTCAACCAGCTCAAGAAGCTCAAGGCCAAGCACCCGCACCTGAAGATCCTCATCTCGCTGGGCGGCTGGACCTACTCCAAGTACTTCTCCGACGTCGCCAAGACGCCCGCCTCCCGGGAGAAGTTCGTCAAGTCCTGCATCGACATGTACATCAAGGGCGACCTGCCCGCGTACAACGGCGCCGGCGGCCCCGGCGTGGCCGCCGGCATCTTCGACGGCATCGACCTGGACTGGGAGTGGCCGGGGTCGCCCGACGGCCACCCGGGCAACCACTGGTCCACCGACGACAAGGCCAACAACACCGCGCTGATCGCCGAGTTCCGGCGCCAGCTCGACGCGCTGGGCGGCGACCACAAGCTGCTGACCGCCTTCACCCCCGCCGACCCCGAGAAGATCGACGCCGGCTGGGACCTGAAGGAGATCTTCAGGTACATGGACTTCGCCAACGTCCAGGGCTACGACTTCCACGGCTCCGGCAGCGACAACTCGTGGGAGCCCAACCGCACCGGCCACCAGGCCAACCTGTACCCGGACGCGCAGTCGCCGTACCCGAACGACTTCAGCATCGACGGCGCCGTGCAGCACTACCTGAACGCGGGCGTCAAGCCGCGCAAGCTGACCATCGGCTTCCCGTTCTACGGACGCGGCTGGCAGCAGGTGGCCGCCGGCGGCGCGAACGGCGAGTGGCAGAGCGCGGGCGGGGCCGCTCCCGGCCAGTTCCAGGAGGAGGCCGGCACCCGCGGCTACGACAACCTGGTCGCCATGGTGCCCGGCATGACCGTGCACCACGACACCCAGTCCGTGGCCACGTACGGGTACACCGGGGCGAACGGCCAGTGGTGGTCCTTCGACGACACCTGGGCGATCGACCAGAAGACGGCCTACATCAGGCAGAAGGGGCTGCTCGGCGGGATGGTCTGGGAGATGTCCGGAGACCTGTCGAACGGAACCTTGTTCAACGCACTGGACCGCGGACTCCCGTAGATCGGGGAGGGGCCGTACGGTACGCCACCGACCGTACGGACCGGGCCCGGCCGCAGCCCTGCGGCCGGGCCCTACGATCCCGCCCGCTGCGGGTCGCCGGGCGCCCGCGGCCGCGCAGGCGCGTCAGCGGGCGAGCAGTGCGCAGTGCCGGCAGGCGCGGGCGGAGGCCGCGAGCCGGGTGTGGGCGACGAGGGTGACCGCGCCTGCCAGCGCGCCCGCCGGCCAGTCCCGCGCCAGCACGGCGCCGACGGTCAGGGTGAGCGCGCTGACCGCGAGCGCCACGGCCGCCGTGGTGCCGGTCCAGGCCACCACGAGCGGCAGTTGCCGCGGGGTGGCCGCCCGGCGGGAGACGGCGCCGGTCGCGGCCAGTGACCCGGCGGCGAGCAGCGCGGCCAGCGCGGCGAGCCCGCCGAGGTGCGCCGCGAGCACGTATACGGCCGCGTGCAGTCGACCGCCGGCGTCCTCCGCGGTGGCGCCGACCAGATACCAGCAGGCCATCAGGAACGGCACGATGAGCGCGACGATCCGGGCCGTCTGCCGGGCCTGTGCGATCGTCAGCTCGCGCTGGAACGCGGGGCCGACCTCCGCCACGGTGCCGAAGTCGCGCACCGCGCGGGCCGCCGCCGCGGCGGGGGAGGGCGCGCCCGCTTCGGCGTGTGCGTCGGTGGCGTCGGCGAGCCCGTCGCGTACCTCCGCCAGCATCCGGGACTTGACGCGGGCGGGGCCGTGCAGCGCGGCGTCCAGGGCGGCGAGGTGGTCCTCCACGGCGCCGCGTCCCGGGGTGCCGGAAGCGGCGCCGGCGGTGCCCGCGCCGCGGGCTTCCGCGGCCGTCACGTCGCCGGCCTCGGCGGCAGGACCGGGTCCAGGACCGAGCCGATGGCGCTGGTGAACTCCCGCCAGGCGGTGCGCTCGTCGGCCAGCGCGCGGCGGCCCGCGTCGGTCAGCTCGTAGCAGCGGCGCCGCCGCTCGCCCACCGACTCCCACGTGCTGCGCAGCAGGCCCGTGCGCTCCAGCCGGTTCAGCGCCGGATAGACCGTGCCCGTACGCAGCTCCAGCGCGCCCGCGCTGCGCTGCTGCACGGCGGTGATGATCGCGTAGCCGTGCAGCGGGCCGCCTTCGAGCGCGGCGAGCAGCAGTCCGTCCAAGTGTCCGCGTACCGGATCGCCTCTCATGAGCACCCACCCTACCTCCTGCTGTTGGTGTGCTATGTATTGGTAGCCAACATATAGACCCTGGGAGGGTGCGGTGACGAAGTTCCTGCTGTCCGTACACGTGCTCGCGGCGATCCTGGCCATCGGGCCGATCGCCGTGGCGGCGTCGGTGTTCCCCCGGATCGCCCGCGAGTCGGCCGCCGCCGACCCCGCGCACCGCGACGGGACACCCGCGTTCCTGCACCGCATCTGCCGCGTGTACGCCGTCGTGGGTCTGGCCGTCCCCGCCTTCGGCGTGGCCACCGGCGCGCAGCTCGGGGTGCTGACCGACGCCTGGCTGCTCGCCTCGATCGCGCTGACGACCGGCGCCGCGGCCCTGCTCGCGCTCGCGATCCTGCCGGGACAGCAGCGCCTGCTCACCCGGGTCGGCGGTGCCGCCCCCGCTGTGGACGGCGACGCGCTGCGCCCCGCCGCGAGCCGGCTGGCCATGCTCACCGGGGTCTTCAACCTGCTGTGGGCGGTCGTCGTCGTGCTGATGATCGTCCGACCCGGCTCCACCACGGGGGCCTGAGCGGTGCGCGCGCTGCGGATCGCCGCCGCCGTCGAACTGGCCACGCTCGCGGCCCTGCTGGTCAACCTGGTCACGGTGCACACCGACGCCGTCACCACCCTCGGCGGCCCCGTGCACGGCACCGCCTACCTCGCGGTCATCGCCCTGACCTGGGCGACGACCCCGGCGCACACCGCCCCCGGCGCCCGGCCCCGGGCGGTAGTCCCGGGCGTCGGCGGTCTGCTGGTGCTGCGCCGGCTGCGCGGCGGGCGCCCGCCGGCCCCGCCGGTCAGCTGACGGACCCGCCGAGCCGGGCGAGATAGCTCCGGCGGCGGTCGGGGAAGCCGTGCGCCGTCAGCTCGGTGCTGTCGGTGTACTGGTCCACGGACCCCACCGGCGGCAGCGCCGCCAGCTCCGGTTCACCGACCGTGGCCAGCAGCGCGGCGCAGAAGCGCTCGGCGGCCAGGACGAGGAACGGCCGCTCGTGGAACGGGCGTACCTCCGGCGCCAGCGGCTCCGTGAGCCCCAGCTCGTTGTGCATCCGCGCCACCCGCTCGTACGCGGGCGACAACTGCCGCTCGCGCTCCCGCCAGCCGCGCGCTGCCAGCACCCCGGAGAGCAGCGGCCCCAGCTCCGCCGCCTCCGGGAGCGCGGCGAAGGCGGAGCCGAGCCACTTGCCGTACGGCGGGTAGACCCGGCGCATCAGCAGACACAGCCGCATCACCTCGCGCACCTGCCGGGCGGCCGTCACCGCGGACCCCAGATCGTCCCCGACCTCCCCGCAGCGCCCGACGAACGGCTCCTCCTGGTGCAGCCGCCGCCACTGGCACGCCAGCACATAGCGCCACACCTGGTCCGGATACCAGCCGAGGTGCTCCCGGTACGCGGTGAGCACCCCCGCGCCGTCGTGGAACACCGCGCCGCCCGTCAGCTCCCGCAGCACCTGCCACGGCGCCGCCAGCCAGCCGCCCACCGACAGAGCGCCGTCCGGCACCTCGCCGAGCTGGTCCGCGAAGTGCGCGTCGGCATCGAGCACGTCGACCCAGTGCCGCGGCGCCGTACCGCCGGGGAAGGCGAAGCGCACGGGGTGGCCGCCGAACCGCTCCGGCAGCTCCCGGTCGAGCAGCGCGGTGAGCCCCGCGGCGTGGGCCCGGTGGTCCGCCGGTGCGAGGAACACCTGCAGCCGCGGGCCCCAGGCGTGGTCCGTCGAGCGCGGGGTGTCGAAGCCCTGCACCTCCGAGCCCCAGCCCAGCAGCGCGGCGGCGTACGGGGTCCGGGCGAGCACCGGGCCCAGGAGGGGCGCGACGACCTCGGCGTTGAAGTCCCGGGCCAGGGCGAGACCGGGGCGGAAGGCGGTGTTCATCGCCGTTACCCTGGCAGACCGCCCCGGCCCCGGGCCACCGTGTTTCTCCGGCCGCACCGGCGGCCCTGGAGTGCCCGGATGATCCCCTCGGAGTCCGCCGCCGCGGCCGGCGTCCTGGCCGAGACCGTACGGGGGCTGCAGGAGCGGGCCGCGCGGGCGCTGCCCGCGGAACTGGTCGAGCACGCGGACGGCTGGTGGCTGCGGCACGACACGGGCAGCTCGTGGTGGGTGGCCTCGGTGCTGCCGCACGGTCCCGACGCGCCCGCCGGGCCGGCGGAGCCGGCCCACCGGGTGGCACGCGCAGAGGAGTTCTAGCCCGGCACGGGGGCACGGCGCGGTTCCAGATCACCCCGGCCGCCTGCCCTGCGGGGCTCGGCCACCTGCTCGCCGCTCGCGGCTACCGCCGCGCGCACCCGGTGTCCCTCCAGGCCGTCGCGGTCGCCGGCATGGCGGGCCGGCGGGACGGGGGCCGTCTTCGGGTGGATGTCGAAGACCGTCCGGGCGACGCGTGGTTCGGCGTCTGGCACGCCGTCCACGGCCGGGGCGCGGGACCCGCCGCGTGGGGGCTGCTCGACCGGGTCGCGAGACCGTCCGCGTACGCCCGTGCCCTGGACGGCGACGAGACGGTGGCCGTGGGCCGCGCGGTCGCCGACACCGGCTGGGCCGGCGTCTTCGCCATGGCAACCCTGCCCGCGGCCCGGGGCAGGGGCGCCGGCGCCCGGGTGCTCGGCGCGCTGGCGGGCTGGGCCGGGGCGCACGGGGCCGCGCATCTGTATCTCCAGGCGGAGCGCGACAACCCGGCGGCCCTGCGGCTCTACGCCCGCGCCGGGTTCCGTGAGCTGTGCACTTACCATTACCGCACCGCCGGAGCAAAGCCCTGATCCGGCCGTGTGGCGACTCGCCCGGCGGGCACCGCATCACCTGACAGCGGACCGGGCCGCACTGGACAATAGGGCCGGTGGTGTCAGGCAGGTCGACGAAGGAGCCGGCGATGAGCAGCAGCGAGAGCGGTGGGGCAGGACAGGGGAACACGGAGTACGGCAGGAAGCGCTTCAAGCGCTCGCGCAGCCACTTCGCCGACCGGATCACCGCGGCCGGCGAGGACGGCTGGCCCGTCGAGGCCGGGCGCTACCGGCTCGTCATCAACCGCGCCTGCCCCTGGGCCAACCGCACGCTGATCTCCCGTCGGCTGCTCGGCCTGGAGCCCGCCCTCTCCATCGGCGTCACCGACCCGATCCAGGACGACCGGAGCTGGCGCTTCACCCTCGACCCCGACGGCCGCGACCCGGTGCTGGGCATCCGCTTCCTCAGCGAGGCGTACGACGCGCGCGAGACCGGCTACCCGGGCGGGGTGAGCGTCCCCGCGATCGTCGACGTGCCCAGCGGCAAGCTCGTCACCAACGACTTCCAGCAGATCACCCTGGACTTTGCCACCGAGTGGACCGCCCTGCACCGCGAGGGCGCCCCCGACCTCTACCCCGAGGCGCTGCGCGACGAGATCGACGAGGTGATGGACGCCGTCTACCGCAACGTCAACAACGGTGTCTACCGGGCCGGCTTCGCCACCACCCAGAACGAGTACGAGGTCGCGTACCACGACGTGTTCCGGCAACTGGACGAGCTGTCCGCGCGGCTGTCCGTCCGCCGCTACCTGGTCGGCGACACCCTCACCGAAGCCGACATCCGGCTGTTCACCACCCTGGTCCGCTTCGACCCCGTCTACCAGGGCCACTTCAAGTGCAACCGCAACAAGATCATGGAGGACCCGGTGCTGTGGGCGTACGCCCGCGACCTCTACCAGACGCCGGGCTTCGGCGACACGGTCGACTTCGACCACATCAAGCGCCACTACTACGAGGTCCACACGGGCATCAACCCGACGGGCGTCGTCCCCGCCGGGCCCGACCTCTCCGGCTGGCTGACCCCGCACCACCGCGCCCAGTTGGGCGGGCACCCCTTCGGCGACGGCACCCCGCCGGGCCCGCCGCCCGAGGCGGAGGAGGTTCCCGCCGCCGGCCGCCCCTGACCCCCGCGGCGGCCCGGCCCGTCCCCGGCGTCACGCCATCTGCCCGCCCGGGAAATGGCGTTGGCGGTGCGGAGCCGCCTCCGCCATCCTGGGCGGATGAGATTCCGGCTGGCAGACGGCGTGGTGACCACGGGACAGGCGGCGTGGGCCGCCCGCTCCGGCGTGCCCGTTCGGCTGGCCGAGCAGGCCGACGTCCCCGCGGGCACGCCCGTCGCCCTCGGCCCGCCGGAGGCCGGGGAGGAGCCGGCCGGGGCCGCCGTCGCCGCGCTGGAGCGGCTGGTCGCGGCGGGCGGCGCGGTCGCCGCCGGCGCGGGCGTCGACCTCGGCGGCGGCTTCCGCTCCGCCCGGCTCGCGGGCGCCCGCGGCGACAAGCGCGACGCGGTCCTCGCCGCGCTGCGCGCGCTCGGCCCCGCGGACGCGGGGCGGCTCGGCGACCGGGCCGCGACGACGGTGGCGCTCTTCGGCCCCGCCGCGACCAAGCGCGTCGGCGCCGCCGCCGCGCGGGCCGTGGCGGAGGAGCGCTGGGGTGCCGTACGGCTCGCGGCCGCCGCCAGCGATGTGCTGGGCCCCGAGCAGGTCGAGCACATCCTCGCCCTCGACGCGCCCGCCGGCGTCGACCCCGTCGACGGCGGCGCCCCTTCCGTACTCGCGGAGCATCTGGGCCGCGTGCTCGCCCCGCTGCCGCGGCCCCGCCGCCCGGCCGTGCTGAGCGACCTGTGGGACCGGGTGCGCGACGGCCACGCCCGGCAGGCGCGCCGCGAGCGGCTGCTCGCCACCCAGGGCCGCCAGGGCCGGGTGGCGGAACTGCGCATCCGGCGGGCGAAGTTCGAGGAGGAGCTGGTGTTCCGGTGGGTACCCCACGACGGGCGGCCCGGCGGGACACCGCTGCTCGCGGCGGCGTGGTGGACGCCGAGCGACGCCTACTGGCACGCCCTGCTGCACCGGATCGTGCAGGACGCCCAGGCCGCCACCGTGCTGCTGCGCACCGCCGTCGCGGTCACCGACCACGGACCGGCCCTCGGACTCGCGCACATGGAGGCGCAGCTGGCCGCCGCCGTCGCGGCCACCGGCGACACCGCCGCGGCACACGCCGCCCGCCGCGTCCCGGGCCTGACCGGCCTGCCCGCCCGGCCCGCGAGCCACGTCCGCGAGTTGCACCGGCAGGTCCTCAAGAGCGGCCCGGCCGGGGTTCCGTACGAGACGCAGGTGCGCCCGCGCCTGGCGCGGGCCCGCGACTACGCGCTGGTCGCCGTGGAGGAGGCCGGCCGGCTGCTCCGCGGGGAGCTGCCGGTGCCCGAGGACGTGCTGCACGACTGGGCGGCGGGCGATCTGCGGGGCTGGCGGCGCCGGACCGGCTACAGTCCCGTGCGCCCGCCCGAGGAGTGGGCCGAGAACCCGCCGTGGCTGCTCGACCGCTTCGGCACCCGCGACACCCTCGCCGCCCGGCTGCGCGACCGGCGCGCGCAGGGCGAGCCGGCGGCCCCCCGCGACGTCGAGGTGCTGGGCGATCTGCTGTGGTACGCGGAACTCGCCGACGCGCTCGCGCAGGTGCACGGCCACGAGGCCGCGTCCGTCACCCCGCACGGCGATCCGCTCGGCCTGGACCACGACCCGCCGGCGGCCACGGCGCCGCTGGTGCCGCGGCTGGACTCGGTGGGCCTCGCGGTCTCCGGCGCCGCGCAACTCGTCGCCCTCGGCGGGACCGTGGGCAAGGGCGTGAAGACCTGGGCGGGGCTGGTCGACAGCCTGCGTGCGGACGTCGACGTGGCCGAGGCGCTGAGCGGCGAGTTCCCCGTACCGCCGCCGCTGGCCGCGGTCGACGCCACCCTCGTGCCCGGCACCCGCGCCCGCTTCCGGCTGGCCCGCAGCGCCCGCACCCTCGCGGAGTGGGCGGATTACATGGGCAACTGCATCGCCACCCCCCACTACGTCGACGCGGCGTTGAAGGGCCGCAGCACGCTGGCCGCGCTCCACGACGACAAGGGCCGCATCCTCGTCAACGCCGAACTGCGCCCCGCCCGTCCCGCCGAGCGCGGCTGGCTCGTCGGCGAACTCGCCGGCCGCTTCAACGACACCGCCGACCAGGCGCTGGAGGAGCGCTTCCGGCGCTGGGTCGCCACCCTGCCCGGCACCCAGCCGCCGGAGCCGGCGGCGGCGCCCGGCGAGGAGGTGCCCGCCGCGCCCGTGCGCCGCGGGCGGGCGGCGCCGCGGCTCACGGCGGATGCCGGGCCGGAGCTGGCCGGGCTCGCGGAGGCGGCGTGGGCGGAGCAGGTCACGGACCGGACGGCCGCGGTCTACGCCGCGCTCGCCGCCACGGTGCCGGCCGCCCCGGCCGCCCTGGCCGGTCCCGTACGCGGCACCCGTACCGGCACCGCGGCGGCCACCGCCGCCGGACCCGGGGCCGCCCTGACCCGGCTGCGCCGCCTGGGCCCCGCGTCGCTGGCCCACGCGTGCCGCCGCGCCCTGGACGACGGGACGGTGGGCCCGGCGGACCTGTGGGCCGCCACCGCCGTCCGCCCGCTGGCCGCCGCGGTGACGGCGCTGGACCCGGCGCTGCGGGACCGCTTCGAGCAGCTCGAACTCCTCGACGGTGCCGGGCCGTTGCCCAAGGCGTTGCGCGGCCTGGTCCGGCGCCCCGCGGTGGCGCCCGCGTACGCGATCGGGCTCATGGGCCTGCGCGTCCGGGCGGCCCTGGGACACCTGCTGTACGAGGACGACGCCGCGCTCGCCCGCGTGGTCTCCCGGCGCCCGCCGGCCCCGCTGTTGTGCGCGGCGGCCGTCGCCGTCACCTGCCGCGCCCCGGAGATCCGCCTGGCCGCCGTCGCGGAGCCGCGCGCCGTCACCGTGCCGGGGTACCCGGCGACCAGCCTCGACGACCCGGAGGGCCCCTGGCAGCGCGCCTTCCCCGCGGCCCGCGAACTGGGCGCGGACACCGCGGCGTTCTGGGACGGCGTCGCGGCCGACGGCCTGCGGGCCCCCGCCTCCTGGCTCGCCGCCGCCGGCTGGCCCGCCCTCTGGTCCCGCGCCCACCGCTGACCCCGCCCGCCGGGGCCGCCGGCTCCGCGCGCCGGCACGCTCGCGCCCCCGGCACCCGGCAGCCGTGCCCAAGGGGGTCGCGGACGCCGGCCCCTCACGACACCTGCCCCGCCCCGCGCGCCGCCTCGCCTTCCGGCTCCTCCCGGATCTCCGGTGCGCCCCCGGCGACCACGCGGGCCTTCCCGCGTGGCAGGGCCAGCGCGGCCAGGACCGCCGGCAGCAGGGCGACCGCCAGCACGAACGTCGCGTCCCGCATCCCGTCGGCCGTCGCCGCCCGCAGCGCCTGCCCGACCCGCCCCTCGACGCCCCGGTTCGCGACGGCGACGAGCACGGCGATACCGGTGGCCGTGCCGATCTGCAGCGCGGTGGACGCCACCCCGGAGGCGAGGCCCTGCTCCTCCTCGGCCACACCGGTACCCGCGGCGATCCACATGCACTCGTAGGTGACGCCCATGCCCAGGCCGACCACCACGATCCCGGCCAGCACGGTGAGGAACGATCCGTCCGCCCGGAAACCGGGCGCCAGCAGTGCCGCGCCCGCGGCGTTGAGCAGGATGCCGCCCGTCAGCGAGGCGCGGTTGCCGAAGCGGTGGACCAGCTTCTCGCTCAGGAAGTTCCCCGCGGTGATGGCCAGGGTGGGGCCGAGGAAGGCGAGCCCGGTCTCCAGCGCGCTGAAGCCCAGCACGCTCTGGAAGTGGATGGTCAGGAAGTACGGCACGGCCTGCGTGGTGAAGCCGAAGAGCAGGATCACGACGGTCGCCGCGCTCAGCGCGCGGTTGCGGAACACCCGCAGCGGCATCAGCGGGTTGCACCCGCGCGCCTGGGTGCGCAGGAACGCGCCCAGCAGCAGCGGCGCGAGCACCGCCGCCGCGACCACCTCGCCCGTCGTCCAGCCCGCCTCGGAGCCGTGCGCGACCGCGAAGATCAGCAGAGTCACCCCCGCGGTGCCGGTCAGCGCGCCCGGCACGTCGATGCCGCCCCGGCGGGCGGGGCCGTCGGCCGGCAGCAGGGCGAACGCCGCCGCCGCGCCCAGTGCGGCCATCGGGACGTTGACGAAGAAGACGGCCTCCCAGCCGAACGCCTGGGTCAGCACCCCGCCGGCCAGCGAACCGGCCGTGAGGCCGCCGGCGCCCGCCATCGCCCAGACCGTCAGCGCCCGGGTACGCTCCCTGCCCTCCGCGAAGGCGGTGTTGACCAGTGCCAGCACCGCGGGAAACAGCACCGCGCCGCCCAGCCCCTGCAGCCCGCGGGCGGCCAGCAGCACCCCCGGCGCGGTGGCCAGGCCGCCGAGCACGGACGCCGTGCCGTACAGCGCCATACCCGTGACGAACATCCGGCGCCGCCCGAGGAGGTCGGAGAGCCGGCCGCCGAGCAGCAGGAAGCCGCCGTAGAGGACCGCGTAGACGCTGACCACCCACTGCTGGGTGTGCGCGGTGAAGCCGACGTCGGCCGCGATGTGCGGCAGCGCCACGAAGACGATGGTCAGGTCCAGGCTGATGACGAGGTGCCCGAGCGCCAGCAGGGCCAGGCTCACGCCGGGCCGCCGGAGGCGGGCGGGGGAGGGTGCGTACGGCATCGGTGTGCTCCGTGGTGGTGCGGTTTGTGCGCAGCCGGCAGCCCGCCGCGCGGCGGGCTGCGCGATCGCCGGCGCGGTGCTCGTGACGCTAGGCCGGGGGGTCTACGTATCCGCATCAGCAAGTCTTCGGAATGTGTCCGTGCCGGCCGCGCGTTGTGGTGCCAGGCAACCGGGGAGGACATGGCGTGCTGCTGGGGAGATCCGCCGCGCAGGCGGCGCTGAAGGACCTGCTCGCGGGCGCCGGGGGCGGCCGCAGCGGCGCGCTCGTACTCCGCGGCGAGGCCGGGATCGGCAAGTCCGCGCTGCTGGACTGGACCGCCGGGGAGGCGGAAGGGCTCGGTCTGCCGGTGCTGCGCGTGACCGGCTCAGAGCGGGAGGCGGAGCTGGGCTTCGCGGGGCTGGTGCAGTTGCTCTGGCCGGTGCGGGACCGTATCGGCGCGCTGCCGGAGCCGCAGCGCGCGGCGCTGCGCGCGGTGCTGGACGCAGGCCACGACCGCGGCCCGGACCGGTTCCTCACCGGGCTCGCCGTGCTCACGCTGCTGGCCGGCCTCGCCGAGCGCGGCCCGCTGCTCTGCCTCGTCGACGACGCCCAGTGGGTCGACCGGTCGTCCGCGGAGGCGCTGCTGTTCGCCGCGCGGCGGCTGGCCGCCGAGGGCGTCGCGATGGTGTTCGCGGTACGGGACGAAGGGCTCGCCGGGCACGGCCTTCAGGAGCTGCGGCTGCCGCGGCTCGGCGCCCGGGACGCCGCGGACCTGCTCGGGGACCGCGGGTTCGCGCCGGAGCTGCGCGACCGGATCGTCGCCGAGTCGGCGGGGAACCCGCTGGCGCTGCTGGAGTTCGCCACCGCGGCCGGGACCGGGCCGGGCGCCGCCCCCGGGGCGGCGGAGCCGCTGCCGGTCGCCGACCGGGTGCTCGCCGGGTTCCGGGACCGGCTCGACGCCCTGCCCGAGCGGGCGCGGCTGATGGCCGTGCTCGCCGCCGCCGAGGCCCGCGGCGACCTGCCGCTGCTGCTGCGCGCCGCGGATACGCTGGGCACCGGCCTGGACGAACTCGACCGCTCCGGGCTGCTGCACACCACCGGCGCCACGGTTGCCTTCCGGCACCCGCTGATCGCCACCGCCGCGTACCGGGGCGCGCCGCTGGCCGCCCGGATCGCCGCCCACCGCGCGCTGGCCGGGGCCACCGGCGACCCCGACTGCCGCGCCCACCATCTCGCGGCCGCCACCACGGCCCCGGACGCGGACGCCGCCGCCGAGATCGCCGCGGCGGCCGGACGCGCCCGGCGCCGCACCGCGTACGCCGCCGCGGCGGGGCAGTTCCGGCGCGCGGCGCAGCTCGCCCCTGACCGCGGCGACCAGGCGGCGTGGCTCGTCGCGGCGGTGAGCGCCGCGGCGTCGGCCGGGCACCTGGAGTGGGCCGCGGAGCTGGCGGAGGAGGCGGAGCCGCGGGCCGCGGACGGTGCGCTGCGCGCGGAGCTGGCGCGGGTGCGGTCGGTGGTGGAGTTCGAGCGGGGCGCGCCGGGGCGGGCCGCGGGCCTGCTGGTACGCGGCGCGGCCGGGGCGGCGCCGGACGACGCGGCGGCGATGCTGCGCACGGCCGCCGGCTTCGGATGGTTCGCCGGCAGCCCGGAGCCGGTCGGCGTCGCCGCGCGCCGGCTGCGCGAACTGGGCCGCCCCGACGGGGCGGCGGAGGCCATGGCGTACCTCCTGAAGGAGGACTATGCGCGCGGGCTGCCGCTGCTCGCGGGGTACGTCGCGCGGGTGCGCCGGGCCTCGCGGGAGGCCGCGTACGCCACCTCGGCGGAGACGACGGCCGGCCCCGCTGACGGCATCCGGCAGGTCGACGGCGACGAGCGCATGCAGGCCCTCTACGGCGGCATCATCCTCGGCGACGACGAGGCCGCCCTCGACCTGGCCGCCGACGAGGCCGAACGCTGCCGCGCGGAGGGGCTCATCGGCCGGCTGCCCAAGGTGCTCCAGGCACAGGCCATGGCGCAGCGGACGGCCGGGCACCACCGCGCCGCCGCGGCGTCGGTCGCCGAGGCCGCGGCGATCGCCCGGGACACCGGGCTCCACCGCAGGACCGGGGAACTGGACGTCGTACGCGCCTGGCTGGCCGCGGCCGAGGGCGACGAGGCCCGCTGCGCCGAGCTGGCCGGCCGGGCGTCCGACACCGGCCGGGTCGCCGCCGACTGCGCGCTGAGCATGCTCGACCTGAGCCGCGGCCGCCACGCCGCCGCGCTCGACCGGCTGGAGACCGCCTGGCGCGGCCCCGGCCGGCACACGACGGTCCTCATGGCCGCCACCGCCGACCTCGTCGAGGCCGCCGTACGGCTGGGCCGCCCGGAGCGCGCGCACGCCCCGCTCGACCGGTTCCGGCGCTGGGCGGAAGGCGGCGGCCGGCCCTGGGCGCTGGCGGTCGCGGCCCGCTGCGCGGCCCTGCTGGGCGGCGGCGAGGAGGCGTACCTGCGGGCCCTGCGGCTGCACGAGCAGGGCGGGCGGCCCTTCGAACACGCCCGCACCGAACTGCTCTACGGCGAGTGGCTGCGCCGCGAGCGCCGCCGCAGCGAGGCCCGGGCGCCGCTGCGCGCCGCGCTGGAGTGCTTCGAGCGGCTGGACGCCGCCCCCTGGGCCGAGCGCGCCCGCGCCGAACTGCGCGCCACCGGCACCGCCGTCACCGCAGCCCCGCCCGCCGCCCGCGCCCGTCCCGCCGACCGGCTCACCCCGCAGGAGCTGCAGGTGGCCCGGCTGGCGGCGCAGGGGCTGAGCAGCCGGCAGATCGGTGCGCGGCTCTTCCTGAGCCCGCGCACCGTCGAGCACCACCTGTACAAGGCGTACCCCAAGCTGGGCGTGACCTCCCGGGCCGGGCTCGCCCGGCTGGAGCTGGCCGGCCCGGCGGAGGGCTGACACGGCGGCGGGCCGGGGCGGTTCAGGAAGAGACGTACCCCACGTGCGCGAGCGCCTGCTTGAGCAGGTGGCCCTGGCCGCCGGGCATCTCCTGCTGCACCACGGGCGATGCGGCCTCCTGCGGCGTGAACCAGACGAAGTCCAGCGCATCCTGCCGCGGCCGGCAGTCGCCCGCCACCGGCACGACGTAGGCCAGCGACACCGCGTGCTGCCGCGGGTCGTGGTACGGCGTGATGCCCTGCGTCGGGAAGTACTCGGCGATCGTGAACGGCTGCGGCGACGACGGCACCCGCGGCAGCGCCACCGGCCCCAGGTCCTTCTCCAGATGCCGCAGCAGCGCGTCCCTGACCCGCTCGTGGTGCAGCACCCGGCCGGAGACCAGCGCCCGGCTCACCGCGCCGTCCGGGCCGATCCGCAGCAGCAGGCCGACATGCGTGACCTCGCCCCGGTCGTCGACGCGGACGGGCACCGCGTCGACGTAGAGGACCGGCATCCGTGCGCGCGCCGACTCCAGCTCCTCGGGAGCCAGCCAGCCGGGTGTGGTTTCGGTCAAGTCAGCCATTGGCCGATCTTACGCCGAACCCTCATCGCGTGTGGACGCCGACCTCGTAGAGCGAATAGCCGTGGCCGGTGCCCCGCTGGACGCCGACGATACGGACATGGCGGGCGTCGGTGGCGTCGAACACCGCGGTGTCCAGCCCGCCGTCGCCGTTCTCCGTCGCCCACACCGTGCGCCAGGCGTTGCCGTCCGCGGAGACCTCGATGCGGTACGCCTTGGCGTAGGCCCGCTCCCAGTCGAGCGTGACCCGGCCGATCCGGCGGCTCTCGCCGAGGTCGAGCCGCAGCCACTGGTCGTCGTTCCAGTGGCTGGCCCAGCGGGTGCCGCGGTCGCCGTCGACGGCGCGGCCCGGGGCGTAGCTCGTCAGCAGGCTGAACTCGGTGGAGCTGGCCGTCGCGGCGGCGCCCGTGGCGAGGTTCGCCGGCCGCTCGTGGCTCTGGGTGGCGCCCCAGGTCGTCAGGTAGGACTCGGCGCCGGCCATCAGGTCCTCGACCACGTCGCCACCGCCGTGCAACCGCATCTGCTCGATCCAGTCGGGTACGAGGCCCGCGTGCGCGCCGCCGTCCTTGTTGAAGTCCCAGGTGCGCTCGCCGGTGACCTGCCGGTCGAGGACCGAGCCGCCGTCGGCACTCCTGAAGGGGTACGCGACCTTGTCCGGGGCGTCGTCGCCGCGGGGCGCGGGCCAGCCGCCGACGCCGTTCATGTCGGTGCCGTAGCCGTATCCGGCGCCGTACTTGTCGCGCAGCTCCGCACCCCGCCGGCCCTGCTCGACGAAGTCCTCGGCCGCGTTCATGTACTGGGCGGAGAAGCCACCGAGGCGGTAGAGCCGCTCGGTCCAGTCCAGGTCCATCCAGCTGTGGCTGGACAGGACGCCCGGATACGACTCCGACTCCAGGATGTCCAGCGCCCGGCCGGCGGCCTTGACGCTCATATGGTCCAGCTCCAGCATCATGTTGCGTTCCATCATCCCGCGCACCGCGTACTCGCCGAGCCCGCTCAGCCCGCGGGTGTTGCACCGGGCCTCCTGGTCGTACGACGGCACGGACACCCCCGCGGGCAGCAGCTTCGCCGCCTCGGCGGGCGGGTCGGCCAGGCCGATGGGGTTGTCCTGCTGCCGGCCGATGCACTTCTCGGTGGTCCAGAACGTGCCGGTGGAGAGGAACTGGCCGATGTTGACCGCCGCGCCGATCGTGCCGGAGTCGAAGCGCACACCGCACAGCGCGTTGTCGAACTTGTGGCACAGGAACATGCTGCGTACGCCGATGCCGTACAACTCGTCCAGGCCGCGGTCGATGTCGTCCTTGTCGCACTGCGCGACGCCCAGCACCTGCTTGCAGCCGAACGGCTCGGAGGTCTCCACGCCCAGCACGACGGCGAGCTTGCCCTGCTCGACCACCGCGCGCGCCTGCTCGGCGTCGGTGACGATGCGGAACCAGCCGCGGCCGGCGCCGCCGTACATGGCGTCGACGTAGTCCTGCATCTCGTAGGTCTTCTCGGCCTGCAGCCGGATCGAGTCCATCTCGTCGCAGCCGCGGTCCTTGGCCGGGTAGACCGAGCAGAGCAGGCCGTTGGTGACCAGGTCCTGCACCAGGACACGCTGCCCGCCGCGCCAGGCGCGTTCCAGCCAGGCGTAGTAGTTCTGCTGGTGGCTGAGCGAGTCGTTGGCCGGCCAGTGCTCGAACGTCGGCCAGCCGACCGGGTCGTGGTGGCCGTCGGCGCCGCCGGTGACGTTCTCGAAGAGGGCGAGCGCGCCGTCCGGGTAGTGCTCGGGGCAGTCCTTGAGCGCCTCGGTGACGCCCCGCTGGTCGAACGGCTTGCCGCAGATGATCCGGCCGCCGAAGCCCTCGTTGGACATCACGTGGTTGTGCGCGTCGACGAAGCCGCGCACGTTTCCCCGGGCGTCGGTGCCGCGGAACGGCTCGCCGGTGACGTTCACCCCGGAGTCCGGGGCGGGCCGCGCGACGGGGTCCCACCAGTCGTTCGCCGCGGCGGCGGTGCCCGGCCCGGTGCCGAGCGCCGTCAGGGCGGCGAAGAGGACCGTGACGAGGGTGATCAGGCCGGCCTTGCGCAGGTGCGGCTGTCGGGTCATGGGGTCCCGCCTCCGGTGGCGCGAAAAGGTGAGGAACTTTTCTACGACTGAGTAACCAGAGGATCGCGGCGGATTGACACCCCGTCAAGTCACGGGGGGCGCTTTCCCGTGCAGGGCCGGAAAGGGACGGTCGGGAACGTCCGTGTCAGATCGTGCGCCGAGCTTCCGGGTCCGTCGGCAAAGCCGGTCGAGGACGGCGGACTCAGCACACCCCGAAGCGCTCGGCCCACATGCGTACGTCGTCCGTGGTCGCATTGCCTCCGCAGATCACCAGGCCGAGTCTGGCCCCTTCACCGACGCGCTGCAGTACCTGGCGGGCCCCGGGCAGCAGGCATCCGGCGGCAGGCTCGGCCCATACCTTGGCGCGGTCGGCGAGGTCGAGGGTTCCCCGGACGGCCTCGGCGTCGGTCACCGTGAGCACGTCGGTGACCAGTGTCGAGGTGTGCGCGTAGGTGAGCTGGGAGGCGCTGGGGGCGCTGAGCGTCGAGACGATCGAGGACAACTCGACGGGGACCGGCCGTCGAGCGGCCAGGGCCGCCGACATGGCCCGAGCGCCGTCGGTCTCCACCCCCCAGATGCGGACTCCCGGACGACGTGCGTGAAGTGCGGTGGCGACACCGGAGATCAGTGCGCCGCCGCCGATACTGACGAGTACGTCGGTGAGCTCTCCGGCGTCCTGTGCGAACTCCAGGCCGACAGTGCCCTGGCCGGCGATCACGACGGGATCGTCATAGGGGTGGACCAGGGTGAGCCCTGCGTCCCTGAGCTCGTCGACGAGAGCGAAGGCCGCGTCCATGGTGTCGGCTGTGTGGACACTCGCCCCGGCGGACTGTGCGATTTCCCCGGCCCTGTCGGGGGCGGATCGCGGCATCACGACGGTCGCCTTGATGTCCAGCACGCCGGCCATGACGGCCAGCGCGATGCCGTGGTTGCCGCCGCTGACCGCGACGACTCCGGCGGCGCGCTCGGACTCGCTGAGCGTGAGCAGCTTCGCGGTCGCGCCTCGCGGCTTGAACGAGCCGGTGCGCTGCAGCAGCTCCAGCTTCACCGTGGTCGGCACGCCCAGGAGTTCGGACAACCCGGGACTCGCCACCGTCGGGGTCCGGACGACGTACCCGGCAACCCGCTCGGCCGCATCTTCCACATCCGCGACAGTGATCAGCGCATCGGTCTCCATCACCCGATCCAAGCAGCACGGCCATCGAAGCTGCCACCCCCGTGCGGTGCCGGACCAGCGGTGGTGCCCGCGGCCTCCGCAACCGCCGGAAAAGGGCAGGGACCGCGCCGCCGCGGGCCGGGGAGGTGGGCCCCGGGTGCCGCGACGGCGCGGGTCTGGGTGCGGCCGGGCCGGATCACGGCCGGGCCGCGGCTCTCAGGCGGCCTGCCAGAGCGCGGGCACGTTCGGCGGCTCCCAGCCGGGGGAGGCCGTGTGCGCCTGCAGACAGCGGTAGGTCACGCCGCCGTACGTGACGGTGTCGCCGGGCCGGTAGGAGGTGCCGGCCGCCCAGGTGCCCCCGGGCGGGTCCGGCGGGTCGGGGTTCTGCCGCACGTTGAGCACGAAGTCGAACGTGCCCTCCCGGCCCCCGCCCACGTCCCGCACGGTCATGAGCAGCGACGGGTGGAAGATCGTGTCGGTGTTGTTCCGCGGCTCGTTCGGGAAGTAGAGCTGCGTGGTCAGGATCGGGTTGTTCGGCGCCTGCACCTTGACGTGGATGTGGCGGGTACGGCCCGGGTAGAGGCCCGGCACGATCGTCTGCAGGCTGAACCGGCCCTGTGCGTCGCTGTACTGGTGGCCGCGGAAGCGGTAACCGGCGTTGTCGTACGCGCCGTTCACGTCCGCCTGCCAGAAGTCCAGCAGCGCGCCCGGGATCGGCTGGCAGGTGAGCCCGAAGACGTACCCGCTCACCGTCAGCCGGGTGCCCGGGGTGCCCGGGTCCACGAGCGAGGTGCGCTGCGGGGAGTTGGGCTTGAAGTACGGGCCCTCGGTCTGCTGCCGCGTCGGCGGGTCCCCGGGGTCGCACGCCTCCGGCGTCGGGGTCAGCTCGCCGCCGGTGCGCGCCCGGTCGCGGGCGAGGACGGGGGCGGCGCCGCCGACGAGCAGCGGCAGCGGCGCGGCGACGAGCGCGGCCTTGAGCAGGTCCTTGCGGCGGATCCCGGACTTCTCCTGCGGCTGTGCGTCCTCGTCCGGTGCGGACTTGTCCTGGTCTGTCACGGCATCACGGCTCCTCGGTCGGGGGAGTGGGGTCGTGAACCCCGCGTGGGGACCGGCGCGGTGGCGCCGTCCGGCGGGGCGCCAGTGACGCTATTCGGACGCACCGGGGCAGTCGATGGACAGAATCCGGCGATCGTGGTGATCCGCACGGGTGCCGCGGCGGTAGTCGCCGGGGCTGCTGCCGGTCTCCCGGCGGAAGAACCGGCTGAAGTACGCGGGGTCGGAGAACCCGGCCAGCCTGGCCACCTGACGTACGGTCAGATCGGTCGCGGCCAGCAGCCGCTTGGCCTCGCGCGCCTGCGCCTGCCTGATCAGATGGCCCGGGGTCAGCCCGGTGACCCGCTTGACCGCCTCGTTGAGATATCCCACGGAGACGCCCACGCTCGCCGCGCAGCCGCGTACGGACAACTCGGCCACCGCGGGCCCCGGTTCGGCCAGCAGCCGGTCGAACCGCCGGGCGATCTCCGCCGCCCGGCCCGCCGCGGGACCCGCGGCGTCGCCGCTCTCCGGTTCCGTGCGGGTCGTCCGGGACAGCCGGTCCGCGCGTATCAGCAGCACGTGCAGATACGACTGGAGCACGCTGATGAAGCCGGGCGCCCGGCCGGCGTACTCCCGGGCCATCTCGGCGAAGAGCGCCGCCAGGATCCCCGCGGAGCGCGGGTCCGGGCTCAGCCACGAGACCCTGGACAGCTCGCGCAGCCGGTCCCGGTCCTCGGGGGTGGGCAGCAGGAAGTCCTCGGTGAAGATCATCACCCAGCCGTCGAGACCGGCCGCGTCCTCCCAGTGGTGCACCTGCCCCGGGGTGACGATGCCCAGGTGGGGCGGGGCGATCGGCCATCTGCGCTGGTCGACCACGTGGTGCCCGCGGCCGGCGCGGACGTAGACGATCTCGTGGAACGTGTGCCGGTGCGGGAAGCCGGCGCGGGACAGCGGGCCGATCGAGTCGAACGACCCGAGGGCGAAGGGGAGGACCTCCGGGGCGGGGACCTCCAGCCGGTGCATGGGGACGGGGTCTGCGGACACCTCGTGTTCACCCTCCTCTACATTGGTCCGGACCAAAAGGTTGCCGGGGCCGCCGCAGGACCGCAAGCTGACCGCATGGACCTGGAGTTGCGGCACCTGAAGACCATTCGGGCCATTGCCGAGGAAGGCAGCCTCACCCGGGCCGCCACCGCGCTCGGGCTCGCCCAGCCCGCGCTGAGCGCACAGTTGAAGCGCATCGAGCGCGCACTCGGCGGCCCGCTCTTCGACCGGGGCAGACACGGTGTGCGCCCCACGGCTCTCGGCGAGCTCGTCCTCGACCGCGCCCGGGTGCTGCTGCCCGGCGTGCTCGAACTGCAGCAGGACGCGGTGCGGTTCGCGCGGGCGTGGGGCGGCATGCCGCGGTTCCGGCTCGGCGGCACCCACGGCCCGCTGCTCGGCGGCCTCATCGACCGGGTCGCCACCGCGCACCCGGAGACGCCCGTGACGACGTACACCCGCTGGTCGGTGCGCGAGCTGGCCGGCATGGTCTCGGAAGGGCGGCTGGACTTCGCGCTGATCGGCGTCTGCGGCGACAGCCGGCCGCCGCTGACCGACCGGCTCGTGTGGCAGAACGTCGGCACGGACCCCGTCTTCGTCATGCTCACCGCCGAACACCCGCTCGCCGGACGCCGCCAGATCGAGCTGCGCGACCTGGCGGGCGAGAACTGGACCGACGTTCCGGGCGACGGCTGCTTCGGCGACTGCTTCGCCGCGGCCTGCATCCGCGCCGGGTTCACGCCCGCCTCCGTGTACGAGACCGACAGTGCCTCCTGCGTCCATCTGGCCCAGGTGGGGCGGGCGGTGGGGCTGTGCCGGGCGACCTTCCCGCCGACCCCGGGGCTGGCCACCCGGCCGCTGGTGGGGCACCCGCTGAGCTGGCGGCACCTCATCGGCTGGCACCCCCAGTCGCCCGCCGCCGGCACCGCCGCGGCGGTCACCGGCTACGCCCGCGCCGCGCACGCCGAGGCCGCGCGGCGCAGCCGCAGCTACCGCGAATGGCTGGAGGCGCACCCGGACTTCGGCACCGCTCCCGCCCCGGTCGCCGTCTGACGGGGGACGGGGCCGGCGCCCCGTCGCGCCCCCGCCGTCGCGGGTTCCATAACGCGATGGCGGGGGCGGACTGGTATCTGCCGACCTGACGTGCCCATGGCTACGGTTTCGCGGTAATCACGAAACCAAGGAGACTTCCATGCTCCACAAACGGGTCATGGGCGCGGCCGGCGCCACCGTCGCCATCGGCGCGCTCGTCCTCGCCGGGCTCCAGTCAGCGGCCTTCGGGTCCGACTCCCCGGGTACGCCCGACTCGGCCTCGGGGCAGTACTCCCCGGGTCTGCTCAAGGCGATGCAGCGGGATCTCGGCCTCACCGCGGATCAGGCCGAAAGACGCCTGGCCAACGAGAGCGAGGCCGGCGCCGTCGTCGGCACGCTGCGGCTCTCGCTGGGCCGCAGTTACGGGGGAGCGTGGGTGTCGGGCAAGACCTCCGCCGATGTCGTGGTGGCGACGACCGACGGCACCGAAGCGCGGAAGATCGCCGACGAGGGAGCCCGGGCGAAGGTCGTCGACCACAGCCTCGCCGAGCTGAACGCGGCCAAGGCCGGCCTGGACCGGATCGCCGAGCGCTCCTCGCCCGCCCACGTGCCCGTCTGGTACGTGGACACCACCGCCAACCGCGTGGTCCTGCACACCTCCAGGCCCGCCGCGGCCGAGCGCTTCGCCGCCGCGGCCGGAGTGGACGCGAGCCTGCTGAAGGTCCAGCGGTCCGAGGAGAAGCCCCGTACCTACGCGGACATCGTCGGCGGCGACGCCTACTACATCGGCTCCGGCAGCCGCTGTTCCGTCGGCTTCTCCGTCAACCGCGGCAGCCAGAGCGGCTTCGTCACCGCCGGCCACTGCGGCACCACGGGCGCCACCACCAGGGGAGCGAACCAGCAGGCCCAGGGCAGCTTCCAGGGCTCGACCTTCCCCGGCCGCGACTACGCCTGGGTCGGCGCCAACAGCCAGTGGACCCCGACCCCCACGGTCAACGGCTACGGCACCGGCACCAAGCGGGTCCAGGGCTCCACCGAAGCCGTCGAACGCGCCTCGGTGTGCCGCTCCGGCTCCACCACGGGCTGGCACTGCGGCACGATCCAGCAGCGCAACTCCAGCGTCACCTACCCGCAGGGCACGGTCAGCCCGGTGACGCGGACCAACGTGTGTGCCGAACCCGGCGACTCCGGCGGCTCGTTCATCTCCGGCAGCCAGGCCCAGGGCATGACCTCCGGCGGCTCCGGCAACTGCAGCAGCGGCGGCACCACGTACTTCCAGCCCGTCAACGCCGCCCTGCAGGTCTACGGGCTGACCCTGACCACCGAGGACGGCGGGCCGACCGACCCGCCCACCGACCCGCCCGGCGGCACCTGGGCAGCGGGCACCGTCTACCAGGCAGGTGACACCGTCACGTACGGCACCACCAGCTACCGGTGCCTCCAGGGCCATCAGGCCATGCCGGGCTGGGAGCCGCCGAACGTGCCGGCGCTGTGGCAGGCCGTCTGACAGAGGGCAGGACGGCACCACCGCAGCACCGCGCGGACCGGCAGATGAGGGGATGAAGACGCCGCGGCGGCAGGCGGCCGGAGGGACCCTGGGGGTGTGCCCTCCGGCCGTGCCGCGTCCCGCGGCCCGGCCCCCGACCGCCCCGAACTCGCCTGCCCGGCCCGGCCGTTGACGCCGTGCAGGGCTTCCGGGGCCCGGGGTGTACGCGGCCGGGCGGGCCTCTACGATGGGGCGCCGATCACGGGGGACGCAGGCGGGCGGGACCAGGGGGACACGGCATGGCTGACGAGTACGGGCAGAACGGGCAGGCGGGCGGCTTCGGACCACCGCCGCCGAACGGCCCCGGCGTGCCGCCAGGCACGCCGGCACCGCCGCCCGGACCTCCGTCCGCGCCACCGCCGCCGGTCCCGCCGCAGCAGCCGGCCGGCGGACCGTACGGACAGCCGCAGCAGCACCGGCCGATGGCCGCGGCCGGCATGCCCGCGCAGCCCGGGCCGGTGCACGCAACCCCCTACGCGTACCCCGCGCCGCCCCCGCCCGGCTCCGGCGGCGGCAAGAAGGCCGTCGCCATCGTCCTGTCGGTGCTCGTCGTCCTCGCGGTCCTCGGCGGCGGCGCCGCAGTGGTCCTCCTCGCCGACGACGACGGCGGCGGAAGCAGCGCGCAGGACGAACTGCCCGCGAACGCGCTGGAACAACTGTGGTCCACACCACTGGAGGGCACCCACGTCGCCGGCGGCGACTCCAGCAGCCTGCCGGGCCTGTGGCCGGCCGGCGGCCACGTCGTCCACGGCGACGAGGACGGCGGCATGCGCGCGTACGACGCGCGCAGCGGCAAGGAGAAGTGGAAGGTGAAGCCCCCGGAGCGCGCCGGCGAGCTGTGCGCCATGTCCCGCGGCATCAGCCCCGGCGGCATCGGCGCCGTCGCCTTCGACGCCGGCGGTGACGACTGCGCGTACCTCGCGGCCATCGAGGTCGACACCGGCACCGTGCTGTGGTCGCAGAACCTCGCCGGGGACTACAGCACCTCCAACCCGGTGCTCTCCGTCAACGACTCCACCATCAGCACCACCATCGGCTCCTACGTCAACAACCGGAACGCCAAGGGGGGCGGCCCCGGGCTGGACTTCACCTCCCGCGGCCGGGACTGCGATACTCCTCCCTCGTCCTCGGCGACGAGCACGCCGTCGGCAGCAGCGAGTGCACCGACGTCTCCCCGCGCCACCAGCTCACCGTCCTCGACACCCGCGACGGGGACGACCCGTGGCGGTTCCCCGGCGTCGACCTCGACGTCCAGCGCGCCCTGGGCGAGAACCCGCTGACCGTGCTGCTCCAGGACGACGACGAGAACAGGTTCGTGCAGTCCTTCACCGACGACGGCGAGCAGGGCAAGCTCGTGCCGCTCACCGGCGACCTCGCCCCACTGCAGTTCGAGGAGCACACCACCTTCGTCACCGAGGACGGGGTGCTCGTCGCCGAGTACGGGGACAACGTCCACTTCGCCGCCGTGGACCTGAAGTCCGGCGGCCTGCTGTGGAAGACGCCGAAGAAGGACTGGCTCCAGATGATCGGCTACGACGCCACCGACGACCGTCTGATCGCCGCCGCGAAGCCCGAGGAGGGCTTCCACCAGGAACTGACGGAGTACGACGTGCGCACCGGCAGGGCGAAGGTCGTCGGCGCGCTGGCGGCCAAGGGCCAGTCGACGGGCTCGCCGTCCACGACCACGTACGCCTGGGACGGCAGCACGGTCTACCTGGTCACGGACAACGCCAAGGGCCAGGCGGTGCTGCGCGCGTTCCGCGGCACCGCCTGACCCCCTTCAGCCGGCCGTGACCTCGGCGGCGGAGGCGTAGCTTCCGCCGCTGGCCGTGTGCGCCTCCAGGCGTACGTACCGGGCGTCGGCGGCCGCGAAGGAGGCCGTCTTCAGCCGCGCGTCACGCTCCCAGGTGCCGGCCGCGACCTCGGTGAACTCCCGGCCGTCGGCGGAGACGTACACCTTGTACTGCAGGATCGTGCCGTTGAGGTTGCCGTCGATGCGCGGCTGGTACGTCAGCCGGCCGACCTGCCGCACCGCGCCCAGGTTCAGCGTGAGCGACTGCGGCAGCGGCGTGACCGGGACGTACTCCGAGTGCCAGAAGGTGTTCGGGTCGCCGTCCACGGCGCGCTCGGGCTCGGAGCCGGAGTGCCAGCTCGTGGCGTACACCCGCGGCTCCGTGCACTCGGGCGTGACGGTGACCGGCACCGTGAACGCCTCGTCCCCGACGCGGACGCGCACCGGGTACTCGCCGGGCGGGGTGTCCGCGGCGGCGGTCAGGGAGATCCGCGCGGCCCGCGCCTGCTGCGCGGGCACCTGGAGTGTCTCGGCGGCGGGCGAGACGGACAGCGGCGCGTCGGCCGCCGCGGTGACCTCGCGGGTGACGGGTTCCGCCGTGTAGTTGGCGACGCGGGCGACCGCGTCGCCGACCCGCTCGCCCAGCTCGCAGCGCGACATCTCGGCCCGGCCCGGGACCACGGCGGTCGCGGTCGGCGGCGGGGCGGCGAGCCGCGCGAAGGAGAAGGGCTGGTCGGCGTAGTACGTCCCGCGGCACTGTGCCGGCGCGCTCGCGCCCTCGCCGCGGTCGAACGCCTCCTTGCACGCCCGCGGGTCGGGCAGCGCCTGCCGGTAGGCGGCGTCGACGTAGCCGTCGCGCACGTCGCCGCGGGCGAAGAGGTAGGTGCGGTAGGCCGACCACGGCTCGGCCCCGCGCTCGTACGCCGTGTCGCGGTACGCCCGCTGCGCGGTCAGGGCGTCCCAGAACGGGGCGGGCGCGCAGCCGATCGCCAGATACGCCACCGGCTCCACGCAGCGGCCCGCGCGGAAGTCGCCGCCGAGCACGTCGATCTGGGGCGTGCCGGGCTGCGCCGGGTGGCGCTCGGCGAGGAAGGCGGCGAGCGCCTCGGCGGCCGGGGCCGGGCTGCCGGCGACGTGCGCACTGACCAGCGGCGCCCGCAGCGCCGGGCGGGCGCGGGTCTCCACGACGGCGTGCGCCTGATCCTCGCTCTGCACCCGGTGGAAGCCGGGGGTGCCCACGGTCCGTACGGTGTCGGCGTTGACGACGATCGCCGACTCGCGCACCGCGCCGTCCGGCAGGTAGGGGCTGTCGCCGGGGGCGACGGCGACGCGGTAGCGCTGGCCGGTGGCCCGGCCGAGCCGCTCGGCGACGTGCCGGGCGCCGGGGCCCAGCACCTCGGTGAGCAGCAGCGCGTCCGGCGGGGCCGGGGCGGCGGCGGTGAGGCGGTCGACGAAGGTGTCGAGGTCGGCGCTCTCGGCCGCGTCCGCGGGACGTACCGCCTCCTGGAGGTTGGCCTGGACGACCAGCAACTCCCCGGCCGCCGCCGTCTCGCGCCCCGCGGCGCCCGCGGGGGCGGCGGGCGCGGTCAGCGGCGACAGGGCGGCGAAGGCGGCCAGTGCGGCGACGGCGGCGCCGGCCCTTCTGCGGATCGGGTGCATGCTCACGCCTCCTGCAGCTCGGGCCGGCCGGCTTCCACGACGAACGAGCGGCGGGTGCTCACCGAGCCGTCCGGCACGGAGACCCTGTCCACGACGAGGTAGTCGGCGCGCCACTGGCCGGGGGAGACGGTGCAGCGGACGTAGCCGCGCTGGCCGTTGTAGAACGCCAGGTGCGGGTTGGCCGCCAGCCACTCCGCGGCCTGCGGGCCGGTGTCGGCCCCGTTGCCGCCGGAGGTGATCGAGGTGGTGACGAACTCCGGTGCCACGGCGGGGGAGGAGGGGTCGGCGAAGTCCCGCTTGACGGTGCCGGCCATGTTGACGTGCATGTCGCCGGTGAGGACGACCGGGTTGGCCACGCGCCGCTCGGCGATGCCGTCCAGGAGGCGGCCGCGGGTGGCGGTGTAGCCGTCCCAGGCGTCGCCGTTGAGCTGTTGCAGCCCGGGGTCGGTGAGCCGGTCGAGCTGCATCATCAGCACCTGCTGCGTGAGGACGTTCCAGGTGGCGCCGGAGTCCGCGAGGCCGTCGAGCAGCCAGCGCTCCTGCACGGCGCCGAGCATGGAGCGGGCCGGGTCGTCGCGGCGGGTGATGTCGATGGGGTCGCGGAACTGCCGGGCGTCCAGGACGTGGAAGCGGGCGAGCCGGCCGTAGTCGAGGGTGCGGTGCAGCCGCATGTCCGGGCCCTGCGGCAGGGCGGAGGCGCGCAGCGGCAGGTGCTCGTAGTACGCCCGGAAGGCGGCGGCGCGGCGGCGGAGCAGGTCCTCGGGGGAGGCACCGCTGAACGACGTCTCGTCGGACCAGTTGTCCTCCACGTCGTGGTCGTCGACGGTGACGATCCACGGGGCGGCGGCGTGCGCGGCCTGGAGGTCGGGGTCGGTGCGGTAGAGCGCGTAGCGCAGCCGGTACTGATCCAGCGTCAGGGTCTCGGCGTTGTGCGCGGCGGACAGGTCGGTGCCGCGGGGGCCGCTCGTGCGGCTCACCGGGTACTCGTAGATGTAGTCCCCGAGGTGCGCGACCAGGTCGACGCCCTGCGCCGCCAGGTGGCGGTAGGCGGTGTAGAAGCCGTCCGACCAGCTCTGGCAGGTGGCGAACGCCAGCGTCATGGGGGTCAGCGAACCGGCCGCCGGCGCGGTCTTCGTACGGCCCACCGGGCTCAGCTCGCCGCCCGTGCGGAAGCGGTACCAGTACTCGCGGCCCGGCCGCAGCCCCGTCACGTCCACGTGGACGGAGTGGGCGAAGTCCCGCTTGGCGGCGGCCGTACCGCGGCGTACCACCCGGCGCATCCCGGGGTCCTCCGCGACCTCCCAGCGCACGGCCACGTCCTGCGGCGGCATCCCGCCGAGGCCGTCCTCGGCCAGCGGGACCGGCGCCAGCCGGGTCCACAGCACGACGCCGTGCGGCAGCGGCTCGCCGGAGGCGACGCCGAGGGTGAAGGGGTTGTCGTGATACCGGGGTGCGGCCGTGGCGGGCGCCGGCGTGAACTGCGCGGCCGCGGCCATCCCGGCGAGGGCACCGGTGAGCCGGAGCACGTGGCGTCTGCTGGGGCGGGTGGGCCGCACGGGTCTGCCCGGGCGCCCGTGACGGGGGTGAAGGGGAGAGGTGGAAGACATCCGTGCAGTGTTGGCGCGCCCCGGATCAAGGTCAAGACCCGTCCGGCGAACGGGCGTTGAACCCGCGGTGGGGACGGGTCCCGGCAGCGCGGAGCCCCGGAGGGCGTCCCGGCCTGGGCCGGCCGGGACGCGCTCCGGGGCGGGGAGGGATGGTTCCTTACTGGTGCTCGTGGTCCTCGGCCGCGCTGGCCTTCGGGGGGTTCGCCCCCGGGTACCACTCGTTCGCGGCCTTGCCGTTGAGGTCCCAGACGGCCTGGCCGGCGCGGAAGGTGGTCTCGGCGACCAGCTTCTGCGTGCCGTCGATCCGCCAGCCGAAGCTGTCGACGTAGCCGAACTTGCCCTTCTCCAGCGCGAAGACCGCGATGTCCGCGGGCGCCCCGACCGACAGGTTGCCCAGGTCGGGCCGCTGGATGGTCCGGGCCGGGGTCCAGGTGGACGCCTCGATGACGTCCTCCAGCGGCATGCCGAGCGTCAGGAACTTCGACATGACGTTGGACATGTCCTTCATGCCGCTGTTCATGCTGGAGATGTGCAGGTCGGTGGAGATGACGTCGGGCGTGAAGCCCTCCTTCATCCCCGGCACCGCCACGTCCCAGGAGAAGCTGCCGCCGCCGTGGCCGACCTCGAACACCACGCCGCGGTCGCGACCCTGCTTCATGGCCGGGTTGAGCTTGCCGTCCTTGCCCAGCTCACCGCGGAGCCCGGAGAACATGTGCGAGTAGACGTCGCCGGGCCGCAGCTTCTCGTTGAGGAGCTGCGACAGCGGGCGCTCCGGGGTGTTCGCACCGAAGTCGACCATGACCGGTACGCCGGCTTCCTCGCCCGCCGCGATGGAGTTGTCCACCGGCTCCCACTCGGGGCCGTTGTAGTGCGCCGTCTTGATGCCGACGATGGTCTCCGGGTTCGCCTTGGCCACCTCGGCCGCGGGCCCGGGCTTCATGTCCGCGAGGTCCTGCTCGTACGGGTGGCCGGCCATGCCCTTGCCGACGATGTTCAGGAACGACAGCACCCGGGTCTTGGACTTGTCGATGACCTCGGTCTTGAACTGGTCGAAGTTGCTCGCGCCCGCCGACCCGGTGTCCACGGCGGTGGTGACGCCCGCCCGGAGCGTGAAGCCGTCGGGGGCCACGCCGTTCCAGCCGTTGGCGTAGTCCTGCTTCGGCCCCGGGAACATGTGCGCGTGCATGTCGATCAGGCCCGGCGTGACGTAGTCGCCGCGGGCGTCGACCGTCTTCTTCGCGCCGGAGGCGTCGATACTCGGCGCCACCTTGGCGATCTTGCCGTCCTTGACGGCGACGTCGCGTACGCCGTCGATGTCGTTCTTCGGGTCGATGACGTGGCCCCGCTTGATGACGAGGTCGTACGCGACGCCCTCGTCCTTCCCCTCGGCCCGGGCGCCCGAGGGCGCCGTGGCGCCGACGGTGGAGGCGCCCAGGACGAGGGTCAGTGCCGCGGGAAGTACCGTCCAGGAAACTCGCGATCTCACGTGCATGCCGGCTCGATTCCCCATCTCTGTGTCAGGTGGTGGTGGCGCGTGCGCTACGGATCGTCAGATGACGGCGATGCAGTCGATCTCGACCAGGGAGTCGCCGGGGATGCCGGCGGCGGCGGCGATGGTGGTGCGCACGCCCGGCTCCTTGCCCCAGCGGCCGAGGAAGACCTCGTTCATCCCGGCGTAGTCGTCCAGGGTGTTGAGGTAGACGTTGACCTTGAGGACCTTCTCCATGGACGAGCCGACCGACTCCAGGTAGCGCTCGATCTCGTTGAGCACGTGGTCGGTGTGGGAGCGGATGTCGCCCTCGAAGTGCGCGCCGATACCCGAGATGAAGACCATGTTGCCGTAGGTCACGATCGGGCTGAACAGCGGGTTCTCCGGCGGCTGGCCGCCACCGGGGTAGTGGACCTCCTTGCGCGGCCGGCCGTGGCCCTTGCTCTGGTCGTTGTCGCTGGCCATCGCCTGGCCGCCCGCGACCACCGGCACGGCGGCCACCGCGGCCACCGGGGCCGCCTTGCGGATGAAGTCCCTGCGGTTGGAGGACATGCGTTTACTCCTCGGTAAATGTTCGGTGCATGACACGTGGGGGTGCGGGACGGCCCGCGCCGGCCGCGGCTGGACGGCCGGCGCGCGCCGGCCGTCAGGACCGGGTCGCGGTCCAGGAGCCCTTCAGGTACTCGCCCATGTCGAGTTCGCCGCTGATCTTGTCGCCGTCGACGGTGCCGGTGAAGGTGTAGCTCAGCGAGTCGCCGTTCTCCTCGCCGTAGTTGCTGCGCACCGTGACCTTGTTGGCGCTGACGCTGCCGGAGGCCGGGCGGCTGACGAACTCACCGGCGTGCCTGCCGGCGACCTTCGCGCCGTCCTGGGTCAGTTCGAGCTTGTGCGCGCTCGACGTGCCCGCGGCGTACTTGATCTCCACGGACCAGGTGCCCGCCACGTCCACGGTCGGCGGCTTGGGCGACTCCGGCGCGGGCGGCGGGTCGCGCAGCAGCCGGACGAGTTCGTCGGAGATGGTCCGCCAGTCCTCCGGCTCCATCATGTACGGCGTGATGGAGACGCCGGTCTGGTCCGGGTCGGAGCCGCCGGCGGCGTTGAGCGCGATGCGCGGCTCGCCGTTCCACATCGCGTTGACGATGGTGCTGCCGACGACACCCTTGCGCTTGGCGCTCCACAGGATGCGCAGCGAAGGCGTCCGGTTCGACAGCCCCACGGGCTGGGTGATCTCGGTGGTCACCCCGCTCTCCGACGACACCCGGCGGGAGATCTGCTTGAGCCAGCCCGTCCACTCGGCGTACTCGGCGTCGTGGTCGCGCTGGACCCACATCTCGACGGCCGCGAGCATGCCCATGGCCTCTTCCTTGCCGACCTTGAAACCGCGCGCGTAGCCGTGGTGCGGGGCGCTGTGCACCCACGCGGCCCGTACGAGGTCCTCGCGGCCCAGGATCAGACCGGCCGACTGCGGGCCCCGCATGCACTTGCCGCCGCTGTAGCCGACGAGGTCGGCGCCGCGCTCGATGTGCACGTTGGGGATGGTGAGGATCTCCGCGGCCGCGTCGACCAGCAGCGGCACCCCGGCGGGCTTGGTCACCGACGCGATCGTCTCGGTGTCCAGCTCGCTGGCGTCCACGCGCGGCCCGGCCATGATGTAGACCAGCGCGGTCTGCGGGCCGATGGCGGCCTCCAGTTCCTCCTTCGTCTCGACCTGGACGACCTTGAGGCCCACCGCGCTGATCGCGGCCTCGTACACGTTCCGCGAGTGCCGCGGGATGATCGCCTCGGTCTTCTGGAACCCGGTCAGATCCGGGATGTTGACGTGCAGGTCCGGGTTGCCGCCGGCGGTACACGCCGCCGCCGCGTGCGTGAGACCCGCCGAACAGCCGCCGCTGACCAGCCCGAACTCCGTCTTGGTGAGCTCGCCGATGCGACGGCCGACGGCATCGGCCAACTCGTCGAGCTGTACGTACTGCCGCGCCGCCGCATCGATCGCGTCGCGCACCTCGGGCAGCATCAGCGAACCGCTGAGCACGGTGTAGGTTCCCCGCGCGTTGATCAGCGGACGGACCCCGATGCGGCCGTAGATGTCCTTGGGGCGGCCCTGGCCCGGGTTCGCCGCGGACGGCGCCCCGGACGTGGCCGCGAACGCTTCACCCGCAAGCAGCGGACCCAGCGCGAGTGCTCCCCCGGCCGCCGCGCCTCTTCCGAGCATGGTGCGACGAGAAAGTGCCTCAGCAGGCATTCCGGCCCCCTGTCACCTCGTAAGTTGTGGTGCCGTAGACGTTAGAAAGATCGTGAGTCGGCGTTAAGGCCCTCTTTCCGATGCGGCTATTCGGAACCCGGATCCTGCCCAGTCAGCCCGCGACTTGGGCTTCTCCCGCGTCACCGCCCGCGGCGCGCACCGCGCGCCGCCTGCCGTGTTCCGCCCCGGCGAGACGCAGATCACATGTGTCCGGCCATTGACGGCCGGGTTACGCGAGAGCAACATACGTAAACGTTTCCAGGGACTGTAAACCTTTACAGGGGCGGCCGGTTGGGCCCGGCCGTATACGGAGCGAAGGGGCGGGTGCGATGTCCTCCGGGGGGCCACCCACGATCGTGTCGATCGCCGAACGGGCCGGGGTGTCCATCGCCTCCGTCTCCCGTGTGCTCAACGGGCTGGGTGCCCGCCCCGAGACCGAGGACCGGGTCCGCCGCGCCGCCGCCGAGCTGGGCTACGTGCCCAACGCCGTGGCCCGTTCCCTGAAAGACGGCCACACCCGCCAGTTGACCTTCGCCGTTCCGGACATCGGCAACCCCGTCTACGTCGCCATGGTCCGCGAGATCCAGGCCGTCGCGAAGGCCGCCGGCTACCGCCTGCTGCTGCACTCCACCGACGCCGACGTCGCCGAGGAACTGGGCGTCGTACGCAGCCTCGCCGACCGCACCAGCGACGGCCTCGTCCTCGTGCCCATCCGCATCACCCCCGCGCACGTCGAGGCGCTGACCGCCGCCCCCGGCCCCGTCGTCGTCATCGGCTCGCTGCCCGACGGCGTGCCCGTCGACGCCGTCCAGGCCGACTCCGTCACCGGCGCGGAACTGGCCGTACGCCACCTCGTCGAGACCGGCCGCCGCCGAATCGCCTTCGTCAACGGCCCCGTCGACACCGTCCCCGGCGGCAACCGCGGCCGCGGCTACCGCGCCGCGCTCGCCGCCTGCGGCATCCCCTACGACCCGGGCCTGGTCGCCGCCACCGACTTCGGCGTCGGCGCCGGCGCCCGCGCCACCGCCCGGCTGCTCGACGCCCGCCCCGGGCTGGACGCCGTGTTCTGCGCCAACGACCAACTCGCCCTCGGCGCCGCCCAGGCGCTGCACGCCCGCGGCCGGCGCATCCCCGAGGACACCGCCGTCGCCGGCATGGACGACAGCGATCTGGCCGTCGCCGCCTGGCCGCCGCTGACCAGCGTCGACCTCGGCGCCGGCGAACGCGGCCGGCGCGCCGCCCGGATGCTCCTCGAACGGCTCGGACCGAAGGACGGCGAGCCCCTCCCCGCCCGCCGCACGACCGCCGCGCCGCGGCTCGTCGTGCGCGGCTCCACCTCCCCGGGCGCCACGCCCGCGGGCTCCGACGAGCAGGAAGGCGCGAAGTCCGCATGAGCGTTGCCGCACCACCTCCACCGAAGGCCGCGGGCCGCGGCACCCCACCACCGCGCACGCCACGCGCCCGCAAGGCCGCACTCGGCCTCGACGGCGGCACGTGGTTCCTGCTGCTGCCCGCGCTCATACCCATATTGGTGCTGAGCGTCGGGCCGCTGCTCTACGGCGCCTCGCTCGCGTTCACCGACGCGCAGGCCGGCCGCACCGAGCCCACCGAGTTCATCGGCCTGACGAACCTCGCCGACCTGCGGCACGACACCCTCTTCTGGGACTCGTTCCGCATCGGCCTCATCTGGGCCGTCTGCGTCACCGCCCTGCAGTTCGTACTCGCGCTGGGCCTGGCGCTGCTGCTCAACCAGAACCTTCGTTTCCGCTGGTTCGCCCGCACCCTCGCGCTCGTCCCCTGGGCGATGCCCGAGGTCGTCGTCGGCATCATGTGGCGGCTGGTCTACCACCAGGACGCCGGCATCCTCAACGAGACACTGAGCCGGCTCCACCTCATCGACGAGAACGTCGACTGGCTCACCAGCCTCTCCCTGGCCCTGCCCGCCGTCATCGCCGTGGGCGTCTGGGCCGGCATGCCGCAGACCACCGTCGTCCTCCTCGCCGGGCTGCAGAACGTCCCGTACGAGCTGAAGGAGGCCGCGGCCCTCGACGGCGCGGGCGTCTGGCGCCGCTTCACCACCGTCACCTGGCCCGCGATCAAGCCGGTGGTCATCGCCATCACCGCGCTCAACTTCATCTGGAACTTCAACTCCTTCAGTCTGGTCTTCGTGCTCACCCAGGGCGGCCCGGGCGGCGAGACCCGGCTGCCGATGCTCTTCGCGTACGAAGAGGCCTTCGCCTACGGCCAGTACGGCTACGCCGCCGCCATGGGGCTGGCGATGATCGCGGTCATCGCGGTGTTCCTCACCCTGTTCCTGCGCAAGCGACTGAAGGAGGAGGCAAGCTGATGAGCAGCCTCACCGGTTTGCGCACCAAGCGCGCCGCCGGCCGCACCGGGCAGTACCTCGCCCTGCTGGCCTATCTGGTCTTCCTCGCCTTCCCGCTGGTGTGGCTGATCTCCACGGCCTTCAAGTCACCGCAGGAGCTGGGGAGGATCGACCCCACGTGGATACCCCAGGAACCCACCCTGGAGAACTTCCGCGCGGCCTTCGACGCCCAGCCGCTGCTGCGGTCCGCCGCCAACAGCCTCGTCGTCGCCGGCAGCGCCGCCCTGATCGCCGTGGCCATCGCCGTGCCCGCCGCGTACGCGATGGTCCGCTACCGCTCGAAGGTCACCACGGCCGCCACCGGCTGGATCCTGATCAGCCAGATGTTCCCGTTCGTGCTCATCATCATCCCGCTGTTCATGCTGCTCAAGGAAGCGCGGATGATCGACTCGCTGCCCGGGCTGATCCTCGTCTACGTCGTGTGGAACCTGCCCTTCTCGCTCTGGATGCTCCAGGGCTACGTCAAGGCGGTGCCCGTCTCCCTGGAGGAGGCCGCCGCCGTGGACGGCGCGGGCCGGCTGCGCACCCTCGTCAGCGTGGTGCTCCCACTGCTCACCCCCGGCCTGGTCGCGACGCTGATGTTCTCCTTCGTCACCGCCTGGAACGAGTTCTTCTTCGCCCTCGTGCTGCTCAAGTCCCCGGAGAATCAGACGATGTCGGTCATCCTCACCCAGTTCCTCGGTGCCGAGGGCGTCGTGGACCTCGGCCCGCTCGCCGCGGCCGCGACCCTCGCCACCATCCCCAGCCTGCTGTTCTTCGCGCTTCTCCAGCGCCGGCTGGTCAGCGGGATGCTCGCCGGGGCGGTGAAGGGATGAGGCCCGCAGCGCACATCCGCCACGCCGCCACCGCGGCCGCCGCCGCCCTGAGCCTTTCGCTGCTCGCCGGCTGCAGCGGCGACGGCGGCTCCGACGACGGCACGGTGACCCTCGACTACCTCAGCCTCGCCTGGCAGGAGGAGTCCGTCGCGGCCAACAAGCGGCTCGTCGAGGAGTGGAACGAGGAGCACCCCAAGGTTCAGGTGCGCTACGTACAGGGCATCTGGGACACCGTGCACGACCAGTTGCTGACGTCCTTCGAGGGCGGCGAGGCGCCCGACATCATCCACGACGCCGCCGACGACCTCACCGACTTCGCCTACGGCGGCTACCTCGCCGACCTCACCGACCTGCTGCCCGACTCGCTGCGCAGCGACATCCCCGAGCAGTCGTGGCGGACCACCACCATGAACGGCGGCATCTACGGCGTCCCCTTCCTCCAGGAGCCGCGGATGATGTTCGCCAACACCGCCGTGCTCGAAGAGTCGGGGGTGCGGGTGCCGACCGCGGCCGACCCGTGGAGCTGGCAGGAGTTCGAGGAGGCGGCCAAGGAGCTGACCGCCGACACCGACGGCGACGGCAAGACCGACCGGTACGGCGTCGCCTGGGGCATGAAGGAGCCCGTCAGCCAGTCGGTGAACCTCTCCCTGTCCACCGGCGGCGGGCTGTTCTCCCGGGAGCAGACCGACGACGGCCCGAAGAACCGCATCGGCTACGGCCCCGAGGACTCCGCCGTCGCCGAGACCATCGACCGCCAGGTCAACGAGGACCGCACCGCCCCGCGCAGCAGCCTCGGCATGTCCGGCTCCGACACGCTGCCCGGCTTCTTCGCCGGACGGTACGCGATGGTGCCGCTGAACTTCTCCTACCGCCAGCTCGTCACCCAGCAGGCGCCCGACGACTTCGGGTGGTCGGTGCTGCCGATGCCCGCGGGCGAGGGACCCGCCGGCGGGCTCGCGCAGGGCGTCAGCCCGCAGACGCTGTCGGTGGCCGAGGACAGCGGCCACCGGCAGGAGGCGGCCGACTTCATCGCCTTCATGACCCGGCCGGAGCACATGGCCGAGCTGGCCGCGGGCGACTGGATGCTGCCCACCGGAGCGGAGGCGCTCAAGGATCCGGCACTGAACACCGAGAAGTACGGGTGGCGTACGGGTGTGGAGGTGGCCCGCTCGCTGCGGCCCGCCCCGGTGCTCGGCGTCAGGGGATACCGCGAGTGGTCGGACAAGATCGCCACCCCGGCCTTCCAGCGGTACTTCAACGGCGACACCGACCTGGACGAGCTGCGCGAGTCGCTGGTCGAGGACGGCAACCGCGTCCTCGACCGGTACCAGAGATGACGGCGGCGGCCGGCCGGAGCGTACGAGCAGGCATCCGAAGCACACGAGCAGGCGCACGAGGAAAGAGCACGAACAGCACCATGAGCAGCCCACGATGAGCGCAGCAGCCGGCCCCGAACCGTCCGTCCTTCCACCCCCCGCCCGCTCCGCCCCCGTCCGCCTGCGCACCGTCGCCCGGGGCGCCGGGCAGGCCGCCCCGACCGCCCGTGACCGGGCCCGCGGCGCCCTGCTCGGCCTCGCGGTCGGCGACGCCCTCGGCGCGCCCGTCGAGAACATGAAGCCCTCGCAGATCCGCGAGCGCTGGGGCCGCATCGAGGACTTCGTGGCCGCCGCCCCGGCGGGCACCGACGACACCGAGTACGCCATCTTCTCCGGGCTGCTGCTCGCCGAGCACGGCGCCCGCCTCAGCCTCGCGCACGTGGAGTCCGCCTGGCACGAGCGCATCGCGGACCTCGACGAGGGCCCGTTCCGCGGCGCCGGGTTCAGCGAGCGCGGCACCCTGGAGAACCTGCGCCGCGGGCTGGCCGCGCCGATCACCGCGCAGCACCGGCACGCCTGGAGCGACGGGCTCGCCATGCGCGCCGCGCCGTTCGGCGTCTTCGCAGCGGGCCGCCCGGCGGAGGCGGCGCGGCTCGTCGCCATCGACGGCACCGTCAGCCACGAGGGCGAGGGCATCTACGGCGGCCAGGCCGTCGCCGCCGGGGTGGCCGCCGCGATGGCGGGCGACTCCCCGGACGTCGTCGTGCAGGCGGCCCTGTCCGTCATCCCCGAGGACTCCTGGACCTCGCGTTCCCTGCAGCGCGCGGTCTCCGCGGGACGCCGTGCCCGCCGCGCCCCCGGAGCCACGCCGCTGAGTGTCGAACGCGCCGTCCGCTCCTCGGTCGTCATCGGCGGCTACCCCTGGTCGGACCTGGCCCCGGAGGCCGTCGGGCTCGCGCTCGGCGCCTTCGCCGCCGCCCGCGGCGACTTCGCGGACTCCGTCCTCACCGCCGTCAACATGGGCCGCGACGCCGACACCACGGCCGCCGTCGCCGGCGCCCTGGCGGGCGCGCTGCGCGGCGAGTCCGCCATTCCCGCCGGCTGGGCCGCCGCCATCAAGCCCGTACGCGGCACGTGCCTGCCGTCCATGGCAGGCCACCACGTGCTCGACATCGCGGACCGGCTCGCCCCCGCGGACGAGGAGGCCGCCTCATGAGCGCACCGCTGCCCAGAGCCCGCCGCGCCCCCGAGACCGGGGCGGCGCGCGACGCGTCGGACGCGCCGGACGCTGCCGCCGGGGGCGCGGCCCGTACGGGCGCAGCCGTGGATGCACCCGCGAGCCCCGCCGGGGGTGCACAGGGTTCCGCCGTCGCCGTGCCGCGCGCCGAGCGGCCCGCCGCGGAACCGGGTGGGCCCGCCGCCGGACGGCCCGCCGCCGCCGGCTTCGCCGAGGCGGGCGGCGACCTGCGGCGTGTGGAGGGGCTGCTGCTGGGCATCGCCGCCGGCGACGCCGCGGGCTGGCCCGCCGGCCGGCACCGCGCCGCGCGGATGCCCGAGTGGACCCGCCGGCTCACCCGCGAGCTGGACACCTTCGCCGAGCAGAACGCCACCACCACCCTCCCGGTGCCCATCGCGCTCAACCAGCCGCCCGAGCCGCTGCGCCTGGGCCCGTCCGACGACGCGGAGTGGGCCGCCTTCACCGCGTACGCCGTGCTCTCCGCCGGCAGCGGGCTGCACACCGACCTCACCTCCGACCGGCGCGTCCGCTCCGCGCTCACCCTCGCCTGGAGCGCGCTGGCCGACGAGGTCGCCGTCGCCGCCGAGCGCGCGGACGAGATCGAGTCGGCGGAGATCCCGCTGCGCGCCCGGATCTCCGTACGGGCCGGGCTCGGCAACCTCGCCGCCGGCCTGCGCCCGCCCGCCACCGGCCACGACAACCCGCACTACTTCGACGACGCCGCGTGCGTACGGGCCGCCGTGCTCGCCGCCGTCCACCCCGGCGACCCGGAACGGGCCGCCGACCTCGCCGAGTTCGACGCCCGCTACACCCAGGACGGCGACGGCGTGCACGGCGCCCGCGCCACCGCCGCCGCGATCGCCGCGGCGCTCGGCGGCCGGCCCGTCGACGCCTGTGTGGACGCCGCGCTCACCCAGCTCCCGCAGGGCACCGAGATCCTGCGCAACGCCGAACGCGCCGTGCAGCTCGGCCGCACCGCCGTCGCCACCCGCCCCGGACTGCCGGGCAACGCCTTCGCGCTCGTGCCCGTGCTGGAGCACGAGATCGTCGACCACGTCTACAGCTACGGCATCGCCGCCGCCGAGACCGTGCCCGTCGCGCTCGCCGTCGCCACCGCCGCGGCCGGCGCCATCTCCGAGGCCGTACCCGCCGCCGCATGCCTGTCGCGCGTCGCCGACTCCGCGCCGGCCCTGGCCGGCGCGCTCACCGGGGCGCTCGGCGGCGCCGCCGGGCTCCCCGCCACCTGGCGGGACGCCTGCCGGATCCTCTCCGGCTGCGCCCTGCCCCAGCTCGCCGGCGCCGACCTCGTCGACCTCGCCCGGCAACTGGCCGACAAGCAGTTCAGCACTCCCGCGGAAGGACCCCTCGCCTCATGACCCCCACGAACGCTTCCGCCACGCCCCAGGACCCCGCCGCCCCCGCAGGCCCCGGCCTCGCCGACCGCACCGCGGGATGCCTCGTCGGCGCCGCCGTCGGCGACGCCCTCGGCGGGCCCGTCGAGGGCTGGACCCCCGAGGCCATCGCCGCACGCTACGGCGGCCGGGTGCGCGGCATCGTCGAGCCGTTCCACCGCGACGAGTGGCGGACCGCCCGGCCCATCGCCCCGTACCACAAGGGCGACGGGCACGTCACCGACGACACCCTCATGACCCACGCCCTCATCCGGGTCTACGACAAGGTCCGCGACCACCTCGACGCCTACGCCGTCGCCGCCCACCTCGTGCCCGACCTCATGGGCACCCCGCGCTGGATCCCCGAGCTGGAGGCCGAGGCGCTGCCGCTGCAGCGGATCTTCCTCGCGGAGAAGTGGATCGTCGCGCGGCTGCACTACGGCCACGTCGACCCGCGCGAGGCGGGCGTCGGCAACATCGTCAACTGCGGCGCCGCGATGTACATGGCGCCCGTCGGCGCCGTCAACGCCGGCAACCCCGCGGCGGCCTACGCCGAGGCGCTGGACGTCGCCGGCGCGCACCAGTCGTCGTACGGGCGCGAGGCCGCAGGCGTCTTCGCCGCCGCGGTCGCGGCGGCCTTCGCGCCGGGCGCCACGCCGGAGTCCGTGGTCGACGACGCGCTCGCGCTGGCCAAGGACGGCACCCGCGCGGCCATCGAGGCCGTCTGCGAAGCGGCTGCCGGCTGCAAGGACTTCGAAGAGGCGCTGGCGCCGCTGCGCGCGGCGGTCGAGCCGTACGACACGGTCGGCCCCGAGTACCGCAACCCCTCGCTCGGCGCCCGGCGGCCCTCACGGCTGCACTCCATAGAGGAGCTGCCGGTGGCCCTGGGCATGCTGCTCGTCGGCCGCGGCGACTACCGGCACACGGTCCTCGGCGCGGTCAACTACGGCCGTGACTGCGACTCGATCGCCACCATGAGCGGCGCCATCGTCGGCGCGCTGGGTGGCGCCGCGGCGGTGCCGGGGGAGTGGGCCGAGGAGGTCGCGCGGGCCAGCCGGCTGGACCTGCTCGCCCCCGCCGCCACCCTCACGGAGGTCGCGCGCGAGGTGTTCGTACGGGACGTGGCGCGCCGCCGCGCCCACGAGGCCGCCTTCGGCGCGCTGGCGGAGGCGTCGTGACGGCGCCCGCAGACGTGCACGGGCCGCCGCTCCGGCTGACCTGGGTGCAGCCGGAAGACCTCGTCGGCCACGAGCTGCGGCAGGCGGCGGAGGACGGCCGCGCCGCGGGGCCGCTGCTCCGCCGCTGGCTCTCCTCGGGCGGCCACCAGGCGCCGGACCGCGCGGGCGCCTCGCCGGGGCCGGCGAAGCCGCGGCTGCGGGCACTGGCGCTGGAGCTGCTGGACGAACTGGCCGCGCTGGAGACCCCGCTGGCGGCGATCGAGCCGACCGACCTGGACGAGATCCGGGCGGCCTGCCCGCGCTGGCCCGCGGCCGTGCCCCGGCCGTCCGCGGACGGCGTGTACGGGGACCGGCTGCGCACCCGGCTGCACGCCGCGTGGCTCGGGCGCGCCGCCGGGTGCGTCCTGGGCAAGCCGGTCGAGAAGCTGACCCTGGAGGGCATCCGGGCCATCGCCCGCTCCACCGGCAACTGGCCCGTGCACACCTGGTTCACGGCCGCCGGGCTCGACCCCGCCGTCGCCGCCGCCCACCCCTGGAACCGCCGCAGCGCCGCGACCTCCCTGGCCGAGACCCTCGACGGCGCACCCGAGGACGACGACCTCAACTACCCGCTCCTCGCCCTGCTTCTCCTCGACCGCCACGGCCACGGCTTCACCACCGCGGACGTCGGGCAGCTCTGGCTCGACGAACTGCCCGCTGGCCGTACGTTCACCGCCGAGCGGGTCGCGTACCGCAACCTCCTCGACGGGGTGGAACCCCCGCACACCGGCGCGTACCGCAATCCGTTCCGCGAGTGGATCGGTGCGCAGATCCGTGCCGACGTGCACGGCTGGACCCACCCCGGCGACCCGGCCGGCGCCGCCGCCGCCGCGCACCGCGACGCCGTGCTCACCCACACCGGCAACGGCGTCTACGGCGCCATGTTCGCCGCCGCCGCCCTCGCGGCCGCGGCCGGCGGCAGCCCCGACGTGGACGAGGTGCTGCGCGCCGGCCTGGCCGTCGTGCCGCCGCGCTCCCGGCTGGCCCGCGCCGTACGGCACGGCATCGAGTTGGCCCGCAGCGAACCCACCGGTACCCCGGAGGGCTTCGCGGCCGTCGTCGACGACCTGCACGCCGCGCACGAGGGGCGGCACTGGGTGCACGTCGTCCCCAACGCCGCGCTGCTCGCCGCCGCGCTCACCCACGCGGGCGGCGACTTCACCGGATCCGTCTGCCGCGTCGTCTCGGGCGGCTGGGACACGGACTCCAACGGCGCCACCGCCGGGTCCGTCGCCGGGCTGCTGGCCGGATCGCCGGAGGCGCTGCCCGAGCGGTGGACGGCGCCGCTGCGCAACCGGCTGGCGACCACCGTCGGCGGCATGGACGGCATCGGCTTCGACGAACTCGCCGCCCGCACCGCCGCCCACGCCCTGCCCCCACCTTCTCCGGCCGGCACCCCCGCGGACGCCGGTACCGGGCCCGTACCACCGCACGAACCCCGGAGGCCCACCCCATGACGAGCACCCCGCAAGCGACGATCGCCGTGTTCGGCAGCGTCAACATGGACCTCGTGGCGTACGCCGCCACCGCCCCGCTGCGCGGCGAGACCGTCTCCGGCCGGGAGTTCCGCACCGTACCCGGCGGCAAGGGCGCCAACCAGGCCGTCGCCGCCGCCCGCGCGGGCGGGGCGGTGACGATGATCGGCGCGGTCGGCGCCGACGCCTTCGGCGGCGAACTGCGCGCCGCACTCGACGGCGCGGGCGTGGACACAGCGGGGCTGCGCACCGCCCCGGGCGCCAGCGGCACCGCGCACATCGTCGTCGACGACGACGGCGGCAACTCCATCGTCGTCGTCCCCGGCGCCAATGGCACCGTCACCGGACTCGCCCCCGGCGACGACGAGCGCATCGCCGCCGCCGGGACGCTCCTGCTGCAACTGGAGCTGCCGATGGACGGCGTCATGGCCGCCGCCGAGGCGGCCCGGGGGCACGGCGTACGCACCGTGCTCACCCCCGCACCCGCCCAGCCGCTGCCCGACCGGCTGCTCGCCGCCACCGATCTGCTCGTCCCCAACGAGCACGAGGCCGCTGCGCTCACCGGCAGATCCGACCCGCACCTGGCCGCCGCGGCGCTGCTGGAGCGGGTGCCGGAGGTCGTCGTCACCCTCGGCGGCGCGGGCAGCCTGTACGCGGCGCGCGACCGGGAGCCGGTCGTCGTGCCGGCGCTCGCGGTCCGGGCCGTCGATACCACGGCCGCCGGCGACACCTTCGTCGGCGCGGTGTGCGTGGCGTACGCCGAGGGCCGGCCGATGCCGGCGGCGCTGGCGTGGGCGGCGGCCGCCGCCGCGCTGGCCGTCCAGCGGCCGGGCGCGTCGTCGTCCATGCCGGCGCGCGCGGAGATCGACCGGCTGGCGGCCGAGGGCCCGTGACCCGCGTACCGCCGCACGACCCCGCGGGGCCACGGGCGTACCGCCCGCGCACGGCACCGCAACGCACCACCGAGGAAGGCGCGACACCATGACCGACACCCCCGCCTCCGCCGCTTCCGACGCCTCCGCCTCCCCGCCGCCGCAGCCCCCGCTCGCCGGGCTGCGGGTCCTGGACCTCGCGACGCTCTTCGCCGGGCCGCTGGCCGCGACCATGCTCGGCGACTTCGGCGCCGAGGTGGTCAAGGTCGAGCATCCCGCCAGGCCCGACCCCTCGCGCGGCCACGGCCCCGCGAAGGACGGCGTCGGCCTGTGGTGGAAGCTGCTCGGCCGCAACAAGATGAACGTCACCCTCGACCTGTCCACGCCCGGCGGGCGCGAGGTGCTGCTGCGGCTGGCCGCCGAATCCGACGTGATCGTCGAGAACTTCCGCCCCGGCACGCTGGAGAAGTGGGGCCTCGGCTGGGCGGAGCTGTCCGCCGCCAACCCCCGGCTCGTGCTCGCCCGGGTCACCGGCTTCGGGCAGTTCGGCCCGTACGCCCGCCGTCCCGGGTTCGGCACCCTCGCCGAGGCGATGAGCGGCTTCGCCGCGGTCACCGGCGAGCCGGACGGGCCACCGACGCTGCCGCCGTTCGGCCTCGCGGACTCCGTCGCCGCGCTCTCCACCGCGTACGCCGTGATGACCGCGCTCGCCGGACGGGAGCGCACCGGGCGCGGTCAGGTGGTCGACATGGCCATCATCGAGCCGATGCTGACCGTGCTCGGCCCGCAGCCCCTCTGGTACGACCAGCTCGGCTACGTCCAGCCGCGTACCGGCAACCGCTCCACCAACAACGCGCCGCGCAACACCTACCGCACCGCCGACGGCCGCTGGCTCGCCGTCTCCACCTCCGCTCAGTCCGTCGCGGAGCGGGTGATGCGGCTCGTGGGGCGGCCCGAGCTGATCGGCGAGCAGTGGTTCGGCAGCGGCGCGGGCCGGGCGGCGCACGCCGACGAACTGGACGAGGCGGTCGGCGGGTGGATCGCGCGGCACGATGCGGCCACGGTCGTCGCGGCCTTCGAGAAGGCCCAGGCGGCGGTGGCGCCGGTGTACGACATACGGGACGTGATGGCGGACGAGCAGTACCGGGCGCTGGGCTCGATCACCGAGGTCGAGGACGAGGAACTGGGCACGGTGAAGATGCAGAACGTGCTCTTCCGGCTCTCCGAGACCCCGGGCGCGATCCGCTGGGCGGGCCGGCCGCACGGCGCGGACACCGACGCGGTGCTGGCCCGGCTGGGGCTGACCGGCGAGGAGATAGCCGGGCTGCGGGCCGAGGGGGCGGTGTGACCGCGCCGCGCGCGTCCGCGGTCGCGCCGGACCCGGCGGGCGCCGCCGTGGCCGGAGGCACCGAGGACACGTATCTCACCTGGCTGTACGTGCCCGGGGACCGGCCCGCGGTGGTGGCCAAGGCGCTGCGCAGCGGCGCGGACGTGGTGCTGGTCGACCTGGAGGACGCGGTGGCGCCCGAGCGCAAGGCGTACGCGCTGGCGGCCACCGCGGAGCTGCTGGGCGAACCGCGCCCCGGCGCGGTGCCGGTGCACGTCCGCGTCAACGCGCTCGCGGGCCCGCTGGCGGACGGCGAACTGCGCACGCTGGCCCCGCTCCCCGGCCTGGCCGGACTCAGGCTGCCGAAGACCGGCGGCCGGGACGAGGTCCTGCGCGTGGCAACGGCCGTCCTGGCCGCCCGCGCGGGCGCCCCCGTGCCCACCGGCCGTACGCGCCACCGCACACCCGCCCCCGGCTCCACCGCGCCCGGCGACCGGCCCGGCCCCGCGGACCCGGACGGCGGACCCGGCACGGCGGGCCCCGATCCCGGCTCCGCCCCCGGGGCCGGCCCGCGGCCCGGCCCGGCGGGCGCGGGCGGCATCCCCGCGCCGCCCCTCGGCCACCCCGCCACCGGCGGGGTCCCGCCCCTCTACCCGCTCCTCGAATCCGCCCTCGGCATCGAGCGCGCCTACGAGATCGCCGGCGCGCACCCCGCCGTACGCGGCATCGCCCTCGGCGAGGCCGACCTGCGGGCCGAGCTGGGCGTCGCCGACGACGCGGGACTGGCCTGGCCGCGCAGCCGCGCCGTCGTCGCCGCCCGCGCCGCGGGGCTCGCCCCGCCGGCGCAGTCGGTCTACCCGGACGTCGCCGACCTCGACGGGCTCGCCCGCTCCTGCGCCGCCGGCCGGGCCCTGGGCTTCCTGGGCCGTACGGCGATACACCCCCGCCAGCTGCCCGTGATCGAGCGCGCCTTCCTGCCCACCGTGCGGGAGGTCGAACGGGCCGAGGAGATCGTCGCCGCCGCGGCCACGGACGCCGGCGCCCTGGCGCTGCCGGACGGCCGCTTCGTCGATGCCGCCGTGGTGGCCGGGGCCCGTCGCACCCTGCGCCTGGCCCGGCGACTCACCGCCTGACGCACCACCGCCCCGGCCGGGACTCCGGCCGGGGCGGCGGCTGCGGTACGGGCGCGGCGCCCCCGGGCGGAGGGGGCGAGCGCGAGCCCTCAGCCCAGCGTCGACAGCGCCTCGTTGAGCGTCTGCGACGGACGCATGACCGCCGCGGCCTTCTCCGGGTCCGGCTGGTAGTAGCCGCCGATGTCGGCCGGCTTGCCCTGCACCGCCAGCAGCTCCCCGACGATCTTCTCCTCCTGCTCCGCCAGCGTCGCCGCCAGCGGCGCGAACGCCTCCGCGAGCTTCGCGTCGGCGGTCTGGCCGGCCAGCTCCTGCGCCCAGTACAGCGCCAGGTAGAAGTGGCTGCCGCGGTTGTCGATGCCGCCGACACGGCGGGTGGGCGACTTGTTCTCGTTGAGGAACGTCGCCGTCGCCCGGTCCAGGGTGTCGGCGAGGACCTGGGCGCGGGCGTTGTCCGTCGTCTGCGCCAGGTGCTCGAAGGACACGGCCAGCGCCAGGAACTCGCCGAGGCTGTCCCAGCGCAGGTAGTCCTCCTTGACGAGCTGCTGTACGTGCTTGGGCGCGGAGCCGCCGGCGCCGGTCTCGAACAGGCCGCCGCCGTTCATCAGCGGGACGACGGAGAGCATCTTGGCGCTGGTGCCCAGTTCCAGGATGGGGAAGAGGTCGGTGAGGTAGTCGCGCAGCACGTTGCCGGTGACCGAGATGGTGTTCTCGCCGCGGCGGATCCGCTCCAGCGACAGCGCCATCGCGTCGGCGGGGGCGAGGATCCGGATGTCCAGGCCCTCGGTGTCGTGCTCCGGCAGGTACTCCCGCACCTTGGCGATCAGCCGGGCGTCGTGCGCCCGGTTCTCGTCGAGCCAGAAGACGGCCGGGTCGCCGGTGGCGCGGGCGCGGGTGACGGCGAGCTTCACCCAGTCGCGGATCGGCGCGTCCTTGGTCTGGCACATGCGGAAGATGTCGCCCTCGGCGACCGGCTGCTCCAGCAGCGCGGCGCCGGACCCGTCGACGACGCGGACGGTGCCGGCCGCGGCGGCCTCGAAGGTCTTGTCGTGGCTGCCGTACTCCTCCGCCTTCTGCGCCATCAGGCCGACGTTGGGCACCGAGCCCATCGTCGCCGGGTCGAAGGCGCCGTGGGCGCGGCAGTCGTCGATGACGACCTGGTAGATGCCCGCGTAGCTGCTGTCCGGGATGACGGCGAGGGTGTCTGCCTCGGCGCCGTCCGGGCCCCACATGTGGCCGGAGGTACGGATCATCGCGGGCATCGAGGCGTCCACGATCACGTCGCTGGGGACGTGCAGGTTGGTGATGCCGCGGTCGGAGTCGACCATCGCCAGCGCCGGGCCTTCGGCCAGCTCGTCGTCGAACGACGCCTTGATCTCGGCACCCTCGGGCAGCGCGTCGAGGCCGGCGAGGATGCCGCCGAGCCCGTCGTTGGGGGTCAGGCCCGCGGCGGCCAGCGTCGCGCCGTACTGCGCGAACGTCCGGGGGAAGAAGGCCCGTACCGCGTGGCCGAAGACGATCGGGTCGGAGACCTTCATCATCGTGGCCTTCAGGTGCAGCGAGAACAGCACGTCCTCGGTCTTCGCGCGGGCGACCTGCTCGCCGAGGAACGCGCGCAGCGCCTCGACGTGCATCACGGAGGCGTCGACCACCTCGCCGGCGAGCACCGGCACCGCCTCGCGCAGCACCTCGGTGGTGCCGTCCGCGCGGGCCAGCTCGATGCGCAGGCTGTCGTCGCGCTCGACGACCGCGGACTTCTCGGTGGAGCGGAAGTCGTCGGCGATCATGTGCGCGACGTGGGTCCTGGACTCCGGGGTCCAGGCGCCCATGCGGTGCGGGTGGTTGCGGGCGTAGTTCTTCACCGAGGCGGGGGCGCGGCGGTCGGAGTTGCCCTCGCGCAGCACCGGGTTGACGGCGCTGCCCTTGACCTTGTCGTAGCGGGCGCGGATGTCGCGCTCCTCGTCGGTCTTGGGCTCGTCCGGGTAGTCCGGCAGGTCGTAGCCGTGCGCGCGCAGCTCCGCGATGGCGGCCTTGAGCTGCGGGATGGACGCCGAGATGTTCGGCAGCTTGATGATGTTGGCCTGCGGCGTCTGCGCCAGCGCGCCCAGCTCGGCGAGCGCGTCGGCCACCTGCCGGTCGGCCGGCAGCCGCTCCGGGAAGTGGGCGAGGATCCGCCCGGACAGGGAGATGTCGCGGGTCTCCACCTCGACCCCGGCGGTCGCGGCGTACGCCTGGACCACCGGCAGGAACGAGTACGTGGCCAGGGCCGGGGCCTCGTCGGTGTGGGTGTAGATGATCGTCGATGCTGATTCGGTCACCGGGTGCTCCAGTCCGCGTCGCTGCTCTGCCGGATTGCTTGATATCAAGATATCCCCTGTGTCCCGGGCGCCGGACAGCGCCCTCTGGCCGCGGGGCGGCCGGAGACGCGTCACACCCGGCCGGTGGCGCTGAAGGGGCACGTCGGTGACGGGATAGGCTCCGGAAACCGACACTCCGGGGGGACCTGTCTCATGCGTGGACTGCGAATCGTGTTCGTGCTGTGCCTCGTGCTCGGCGTGCTCTTCGTCGCCGCCGACCGGCTGACCGTCTACATAGCCGAGGGGAAGGTCGCGGAGAAGATCCAGGCCCGACAGGGCCTGGAGGGCAGCACCGACGTGTCCATCAACGGCTTCCCGTTCCTCACCCAGATCTACGGCAAGCACCTCGACGACGTCGACGTCACCATGACCGGCATCCGCGCGGACGCGGCCGCCGCCGGCACCGGGGAGCGGCTGATGATCTCCGAGTTCAGCGTGAACCTGGACGGCGTCGAGCTGGACGGCGACTACGGCGGTGCGACCGCGGAGAGCGCCGAGGGCTCCGCCGTCATCGCGTACGAGGCGCTGTCGGTCGTGGCCGGGCGGAAGGGCGTCACCTTCGCCTACGGCGGCGACGGCAAGGTGAAGGTCACCGCGAGCGCCGAGGCGCTGAACGCGCCGGAGCCGGCCGAGGTGCTGTCGACGGTCGGCACCGAGGGCGGCGACACCATCCGGCTGGAGGCGGAGGAGATCCCCGCCTCCGGTGTGCCCGGCGCCGAGGAGGCGGTGCGCGAGGCCGTCGACCTCGACCGGCGGGTCGGCGGGCTGCCGGACGGCGTACGGCTCGACATGGTCACCGCGACCGAGGACGGCATGGTGATCGACGTGAGGGGCGAGGGGATCCGGGTCGCGGGCTGACCCGGGGCCGCGCCCGCGGCTTCAGGCGAGGTTCACCAGGAAGTCGTGGCACGCCTGTTCGCAGCGGCGGCACGCCGCCGCCCGCTCCGCCGCCCCCGGCGCTTCGGCGGCCAGCCGCTCGTAGTCCTCGGCACACGCCGCGCATGTCGCGGCGCACAGCTCGACCTGCGCCCGCAGCCCCGGCGCGTCGTAGCGGCCGTGCTGCGAGAGCATCCGGGCGGTCTGCTCGCACACGTCCGCGCACCGCAGGTCCAGCCGCTGCACCGCGCCCGGCTCCGCCGCCCCTGCGGGCTGCAGGCACGCCGTCGCACACTCGGCGCACGCCTGCGCGCAGACGAAACCGTCCTCGATGTAGCGGACGAGGGCCTCACGATCGAGTTCGTCGGCCGAAACGGCCACCTGGATCGCCTCCTTCACCGTGACCTGCCGCCCCTCTGCTCTCAGCCCACGGGGCCCGGCTGCGGGTTCGGCTCCGGCACCGGGTCGGGGCCGGGCGGCCGGGGGATCGGATCCGGCTCGGGCGGCGGCTGCGGTACGGGTCGGGGCCCGGGGCCCGGTCCGGGCCCGGGGCGCGGGTCCGGGCCAGGACCGGGCGGTGCCGGGGGCGTCGGCGGCGGCATCGGCGGTACGGGGTCGGGCTCCCGGTCCGCCGCCGGGACCGGGCGGGTCCCGGCGTTCGCTGCCGGCACCCGGCTCGGCTGCGTCGACATGTCGTCCTCCCGTGACGGGGCTTGCGCGTGTTTCCGTAGCGGTCAAGGGGGCGGGTGCCCCGCCGCACCCCGCTTCACGCCCCCGCGCGGGAAGATCCGCCCGATTGCCATCGTCCGGGACCGGGCGCGGTGCCGGCGGGCGGAGTGCCCCCGCCTCAGCGGCGGTGCTGCCGGTGCCTGGCGGGCCGGGTGCCGGAGTTGCCGTGGCCCCGGAGCCGGTGCGGGGTCAGCCGGCGCCCGTCCCGGGGCAGCTCCGCGGGTTCGCGCTCCTCCGTGACCCGGCCGACCGGGCCGGACGCCGGCGGCCGCGGCTGCTCCTCGGGGCGCGGCGGGGCGGGCTCACGGGACCGTATCCGGATGCCGAGCCACACCGCGCCGATCAGCACGGCGACCACGACGAGGCCGAGGAGGAAGGGGAGCAGGCCGGCGGTGACCGCGGTGTCGGCGGCTGTGCCGGAAGCGCGTGTGTGCGCGTCGGTATGCATGGGTCCGGGGTACCCGCGGACGACTCTTCTGCACCTGCGGCTTAGGGCCGCACCGCCGCGTTCGTGTGATCGCACGGCTCACCGCCGCAGGCCCGGACGATCCGTCCGGGGGGCGATACCGCGGCCACGTGGGACACTCAAGTACGTGCGTTTCCTGAATGACTCTCCCGCCCCGTACGACCTGACGTACGACGACGTGTTCATGGTCCCCCGCCGCTCCGGTGTGGGCTCCCGCCAGGCCGTGGACCTGTCCTCCGCCGACGGCACCGGCACCACCATCCCGCTCGTGGTCGCCAACATGACGGCCATCGCCGGCCGCCGGATGGCCGAGACCGTGGCCCGCCGCGGCGGGCTCGTGGTCATCCCGCAGGACATCCCCCTCGACGTCGTCACGGAGGTCGTCTCCTGGGTCAAGCAGCGTGACCTGGTGCTCGACACCCCCATCGTGCTCGGCCCCCACTCCACCGTCGCCGACGCGCTGGCCCTGCTGCCCAAGCGGGCGCACGGCGCCGCCGTCGTCGTCGAGGACGGCCGCCCGGTGGGCGTCGTCACCGAGGCCGACCTGAACGGCGTGGACCGCTTCACCCAGCTCTCCGAGGTCATGTCCCGCGACCTGCTGACCCTCGACGCGGACATCGACCCGCGCGAGGCGTTCAACCGGCTGGACGCCGCCCACCGCAGGCTCGCCCCCGCCGTCGGCCCCGACGGGCGGCTCGTCGGCCTGCTCACCCGCAAGGGCGCCCTGCGGGCCACCCTCTACACCCCCGCCACCGACGCCCGCGGCAGGCTGCGCATCGCCGCCGCCGCCGGCATCAACGGCGACGTCGCGGGCCGCGCCGAGCAGCTCCTCGACGCGGGCATCGACACCCTCGTCGTGGACACCGCGCACGGCCACCAGGAGCAGATGATCCACGCGCTGCGCGCCGTCCGTGCCCTGAGCCCCGAGGTGCCGGTGGTGGCGGGCAACATCGTCGCCGCCGAGGGCGTACGCGACCTCGTCGAGGCGGGCGCCGACATCGTCAAGGTCGGCGTCGGGCCCGGCGCGATGTGCACCACCCGCATGATGACCGGCGTCGGCCGCCCGCAGTTCTCCGCCGTGCTGGAGTGCGCCGCCGAGGCGCGCCGGCTCGGCAAGCACGTGTGGGCCGACGGCGGCGTGCGGCACCCCCGCGACGTCGCCATGGCGCTGGCCGCGGGCGCCTCCAACGTCATGATCGGCTCCTGGTTCGCCGGCACCTACGAGTCCCCGGGCGACCTGCAGCAGACCGCGGACGGGCGGCTGTACAAGGAGAGCTTCGGGATGGCCTCGGCACGCGCCGTACGCGGCCGCACGGTCGAGGAGTCCGCGTACGACCGCGCCCGCAAGGGGCTCTTCGAGGAGGGCATCTCCACCTCGCGGATGTTCCTGGACCCGGCGCGGCCGGGCGTCGAGGACGTCATCGACGCCGTCGTCGCGGGCGTGCGCAGCGCGTGCACCTACGCCGGGGCGGCGACGCTGGAGGAGTTCCACGAGCGGGCCGTGGTCGGCGTGCAGAGCGCCGCGGGGTACGCCGAGGGCCAGCCGCTGCACGCGAGCTGGCAGTAGGGCCCGGCACGAGCAAGGGCACCGCGCCGGCCGCCGGGGGAGCCGCCCGGCCGGCCGTGGTGTACTGCGGACATGCGACTCGACGAGCTGGACGAGCGGATCGTGCGCGCCCTCGCCGAGGACGCCCGCCGCACCTACGCCGACATCGGCGCCGAGGTCGGCCTGTCCGCGCCCGCGGTCAAGCGGCGCGTGGACAGGCTGCGCGCCGCGGGTGCCATCACCGGCTTCACCGTACGGGTCGACCCCGCCGCACTCGGCTGGGCCACCGAGGGCTACGTCGAGCTGTACTGCCGCTCCAACACCGGCCCCGGCGACATCCGCCGCGCGATGTCGCGCTACGCCGAGGTGGCCGCCGCCTCCACGGTCACCGGCGACGCCGACGCCATCGTGCAGATCTTCGCCACCGACATGCGCCACTTCGAGGACGTGCTGGAACGGATCGCCGGCGAGCCCTTCGTCGAGCGCACCAGATCGGTCCTCGTCCTCTCCCCGCTCGTCCGCCGCTACGCCCCCGATCCACCGCTGTGAGCCGCGCCCTCCACCACGCAACGGATCACCGCACAAGCGCGCCGACACGCAACGAATCGCCTGGTCGGACGCAATCGACGGGCCTTGTTCCGGGCCTCGCGCAGGACGTACCGTCGGGGGAAACGGACCCAACCCACTCCCCTGCGAGGTTATCCATGGCGCCGCTGCGCATCGCCCTGCTCCAGGGGCCGGCCGGGGTGCCCCCGAGCAGACGGGAGGGCCTCGCCGCGCTGGAGGAAGCCGCCAGGACCGCCGCCGCCGGGGGCGCCCGGCTGCTCGTCGCCTCCGAGCTGTTCCTCAGCGGGTACGCCACCGACCCCGCGGGCCGCGCAGAGCCGGCCGACGGGCCCGGTGCCCGCGCCGTCGCCGGCATCGCCGCCGACCACGGCCTGTCCATCGCCTACGGCTACCCGGAGCGGGACGGCGACGACGTGTACAACGCCGTGCAGCTCGTCAGCCCGTACGGCTATCCGCTGGCCAACTACCGCAAGACGCACCTCTTCGGCGACTTCGAGCGCAAGTTCTTCACCCCCGGCGACACCCCCGTGGTGCAGGCCGACGTCGACGGCATCCGCGTCGGCATCCTGGTCTGCTACGACGTGGAGTTCCCCGAGCCGGTGCGGGCGCACGCCCTGGCCGGCACGGAGCTGCTGCTCGTGCCCACCGCGCTGATGCGCCCGTACGAGTTCGTGGCCCGCACCCTGGTCCCCGCGCGCGCCTACGAGAGCCAGCTCTACGTCGCGTACGTCAACCGCGTCGGCGCCGAGGGCGAGTACCACTTCGCCGGGCTGAGCGGCCTGGCCGCACCCGACGGCACGGTCCGCGCCCGTGCCGGGCACGACGGCGAAAACCTCGTGCTCGCCGACGTCGACCCGGCCCGGATCGCCGCCGCCCGCCGGGACAACACCTATCTCGCGGACCTGAGGCCCGAGTTGTACGCCTGACGCCCCCGCCGAGGTCCCCGCACCCGTAGCCGCAGCACCCGCAGACCCGTACCCCCGCACGCCCCGGCGGCGGCCGCGCGCCGCCCTGCCCGCACGCCCGAGGAGCCCCACCCGATGACGTCCACCGTGCCCACCGCCGTCCACCCCGCGGGGGAGGAGACCGACCGGCGGCCGATCACGATGTTCGGCCCCGACTTCCCCTTCGCGTACGACGACTACCTCGGCCACCCCGCCGGGCTCGGCCAGATACCGGCGACGGAGCACGGCACCGAGGTCGCCGTGATCGGCGGCGGGCTCTCCGGTCTCGTCGCCGCGTACGAGCTGATGAAGATGGGCCTGAAGCCGGTGGTCTACGAGGCGGACCGGATCGGCGGCCGGCTGCGTACCGAGACGTTCCCCGGCTGCGACCCCGCGCTGACCGCCGAGATGGGCGCGATGCGCTTCCCGCCGTCGTCCACGGCGCTGCGGCACTACATCGACCTCGCGGGCCTGACGACCCGCCCGTTCCCCAACCCGCTGGCGCCCGGCACCCCTTCGACCGTGGTCGACCTCAAGGGCGAGTCGCACTACGCCCGCACCGTCGACGACCTGCCGCAGGTCTTCCGCGACGTCGCCGCCGCCTGGGCCGACTGCCTGGAGGAGGGCGCGGACTTCAGCGCCATGAACCGCGCCATCCGAGAGCGCGACGTCCCGCGCATCCGCGAGCTGTGGGCCGCCCTGGTCGAACGGCTCGACAACCAGACGTTCTACGGCTTCCTGTGCGACTCCGCGGCCTTCCGCTCCTTCCGGCACCGGGAGATCTTCGGCCAGGTCGGCTTCGGCACCGGCGGCTGGGACACCGACTTCCCCAACTCGATCCTGGAGATCCTGCGCGTCGTCTACACCGAGGCCGACGACGACCACCACGGCATCGTCGGCGGCAGCCGGCAGCTCCCGCTGCGGCTGTGGGACCGCGCACCGGGCAAGCTCGTGCACTGGGCGCAGGGCACCTCGCTCGCCGCCCTGCACCCCGGCGGCGACCCCCGCCCGGCGGTCACCCGGCTCGCGCGCGCCGACGGCGAGCGGATCACCGTCACGGACGCCTTTGGCGACGTACGCACCTACCGGGCCGCTGTCTTCACCGCCCAGTCGTGGATGCTGCTGTCGAAGATCGACTGCGCCGACGAGCTGCTGCCCATCGACCACTGGACCGCCGTCGAACGCACCCACTACATGGCCTCGTCCAAGCTCTTCGTGCCCGTGGACCGGCCGTTCTGGCTGGACCGGGCCGTCGACGACCAGGGGCGGCCGACCGGGCGCGACGTGATGTCCATGACGCTCACCGACCGCATGACGCGCGGCACCTACCTCCTCGACGACGGCCCGGACCGGCCGGCGGCGATCTGCCTGTCGTACACCTGGTGCGACGACAGCCTGAAGTGGCTGCCGCTGCCGGCCGAGGAGCGGATGGAGGTCATGCTGAAGTCGCTCGGCGAGATCTACCCGGGCGTCGACATCAGGAAGCACGTCATCGGCCCGCCGGTGACGGTCTCCTGGGAGGACGAGCCGTACTTCATGGGCGCCTTCAAGGCCAACCTGCCCGGCCACTACCGCTATCAGCGGCGGCTGTTCACCCACTTCATGCAGGAGGCGCTGCCGGCGGGCAAGCGCGGGCTCTTCCTGGCCGGCGACGACATCTCATGGACGGCGGGCTGGGCCGAGGGCGCGGTGCAGACCGCGCTCAACGCGGTGTGGGGCGTGATGCGGCACTTCGGCGGCGCCACCGACCCGGCCAACCCCGGTCCCGGCGACGTCTTCGACGCCATCGCCCCGGTGGAACTGCCGGAGGACTGACGCGGCCGGCGACGGGCACCCGGTCCGTACGGCAGGGGCGCAACACCACGCTACGGGCCGGCCGCCCGGCTCAGTCGCCGGACCGGCAGCCCAGCGGCACCAGCAGACAGCGCGAGACCAGCCCCACCGACTGATCCAGCCGCTCGCCGAACTCCTCGATCACCTCCGGCAGTCCGCGCAGCCGCCACAGCACCCGGGCCGCCGCCCACGCCGCGTCCCTGGCCCGCTCCAGGCTCCACGCCCCCGCGAGGTGGGTGAGCGGATCCGCCACGTCCAGCAGGTCGGGCCCCGGCATGAGCTGCTCGCGGATCCGTTCCTCCAGCCGTACCAGCAGCTCGCCCACCCGCTCGTAGTCGCCCTCGACGTCCTCCGGTTCGCGCCCCAGCGCCCGGCAGCTGGCGACGACGGCGAGCGGGAGGTCGTAGCCGATGTGGGCGTTGATGCCGGCGAGCGCGAACTGCAGGGTGTGGACGCCGCGATGGCGGCGGGCCTCGAACAGCGGGCGCCAGCACGCCGGCGGCCGGCGGCCCGCCGCGGCGTCGTCCACCGCGTCCAGGAACCGGCCGGCGAAGTCCGCGGCGAGTCCGGCGGCCGCGGTCCGGTCGGCGAAGCCGCCGGCCGCCAGGTGCAGCCGTACCTCGTCGGTCACCGCGAGATAGACCGAGGCGAAGACCGCCACCCCGTCGTGCCGTGGCAGCTCGCACGTCAGCGCGCGCATCCGTTCCGCGGCGGCGCCGAGGGCGCATGAGGCCGCCGTGTCCTGCACAGACGTCATGGCGGTCACCCTGGCAGCCGGGGGACCGCGCGGCCATCACCCGGCCGGGCGGGGCCCCGCGCACCCCTCGTACGAGTGGTGCCCGCCGCCCCGCCGGGACCGCCCCGGCCCGCGCGGAGGTGATCCAGCCCACAGGATCCGGCGGGTTGACCGCTGCCGGGGCGTGGCAGACTGAAGGCGTACCAGTGACGTACGCGCACTCCGGGGTCGGTGAAAATCCGAACCGGCGGTTAAAGTCCGCGACCCGGCCGCTGCCAGCGGCCGGTTGACCAGGTGAAATTCCTGGACCGACGGTGAAAGTCCGGATGGGAGGCAGTGCGCGGCGGGATGCCACAGGTGCGCCGCCGGCGGCGGCCCGCCCCTTTCCGGGCGGTCCACCCGTTTCCCGGCGGGCGCTCCGGTGATCGCGTTCCGTGACTGTCGTGAAGACAGGCCCCGGAGTCCGTGCCCGACGAGGCAGGAGGACCCGGGTGGCCACCCCAGCCGAAGCGCAGGCCATGCGCCGCGCCATCGCGCTCGCCTCCCGGGCGCTCGGCGACACCAGCCCCAACCCCGTCGTCGGCTGCGTGATCCTCGACGCCGCCGGACACCCGGCGGGAGAGGGCCACCACGCCCGCGCCGGCGGCCCGCACGCCGAGGTCGCCGCGCTGGCCGACGCGGGGGAGCGGGCCCGCGGCGGCACCGCCGTCGTCACCCTCGAACCCTGCAGCCACACCGGCCGCACCGGCCCCTGCGTCCGCGCGCTGGCCGCCGCCGGTATCGCCCGCGTCGTCTACGCCGTCGCCGACCCCACCCCCGCGGCCGGTGGCGGAGCCGCCGCGCTCGCCGCCGCCGGCATCGAGGCCGAGGGCGGCCTGCTCGCCGACGAGGCCGCCGCCGGGAACGAGCCGTGGCTGACCTCCGTGCTCCGCGGCCGCCCCTACGTGCTGTGGAAGTACGCCGCCACCCTCGACGGCCGCAGCGCCGCCGCCGACGGCACCAGCCGCTGGATCACCTCGCCGGCCGCCCGCGCCGACGTCCACCGGCTGCGCGCCGAGGCCGACGCCGTCGTCGTCGGCTCCGGCACCCTGCGCGCCGACGACCCGCAGCTCGCCGTCCGCGGCCCCCGCGCCGAGGCCGGCGTCACCCAGCCGCTGCGCGTCGTCGCCGACACCGAGGGCACCGCGCTCACCCCCGGCGCCCGGATCCTCGACGGCGCCGCCCCCACCCTCGTCGCGGTGGCCGCCGACGCCGCCGCCGGCGGACTCACCGCCGTCCTCGACGCCGCCGCGGCCCGCGCCGGCCGCCGCGCCGACGTCGTGCGCCTGCCGCGCGCCGCCGGCGGCCGCGGGCTCGACGTCGCCGCGCTGCTCGCCGCGCTGTACGGGCGGGACGTGCGCTCCGTACTGCTGGAGGGCGGCCCGGCCCTGGCCGGGGCGTTCCTCGCCGCCGGCGTCGTCGACCGGGTCGTCTGCTACCTCGCCCCCGTCCTGCTGGGCGCCGGGCCGGCCGCGCTCGCCGACGCCGGAATCGGGACGATCGGCGAGGCGTTGCGCCTCGATGTGACCGCCGTCGATCACCTCGGCCCCGACCTGCGGCTGACCGCCGTGCCGGGTCCCGCGCCCGAGCCGCCCGCCACCAAGGAGAGCTGACGTTGTTCACCGGAATCGTTGAAGAGCTCGGCGAGGTCGTCGCCGTCGAAGAGCTGCCCGACGCCGCCCGCTTCCGGGTCCGCGGCCCCGTCGTCACCGAGGGCGCCCGGCACGGCGACTCCATCGCCGTCAACGGCGTGTGCCTGACCGTCGTCGACCACGAGGGCGCGGAGTTCACCGCCGACGTGATGGCCGAGACGCTGGACCGCTCCAGCCTCGGCGGCCTCGGCCCCGGCGACCGGGTCAACCTGGAGCGCCCCACCGCCGTCGGCGGGCGCCTCGGCGGCCACCTGGTGCAGGGCCACGTGGACGGCACCGGCGAGATCTCGGCCCGTAAGGCCTCCGACAACTGGGAGGTCGTCACCGTCTCGCTGCCGGCCGACCTCGCCCGCTACGTCGTGGAGAAGGGCTCCATCACCGTCGACGGCGTCAGCCTCACCGTCGTGACCGCCGGCTCCGACTTCTTCACGATCAGCCTCATCCCCACGACGCTCGCGCTGACCACCCTCGGCCTCAAACAGCCGGGGGACACGGTCAACCTGGAGGTCGACGTCGTCGCCAAGTACGTCGAGCGGCTGCTCGCCCCGCACGCCGCCCGCGCGGGCGGAGCACGGGAGTGAGCGCCCTGGACTCGCTGAACGGCGTGGCCTTCTCGGTCTTCGGCGAGGACCTCAAGTGGGCCGACATGACCGGCAACGTGCTGGGCCTGGGGGCCCTCGCCCTCGGCTGGCGCCGCTCCGTGGCGGTCTGGCCGGCCCAGTTGCTCTCCGGCGCGGTGCTCGTCGTCGCATACGCCTCCGCCGGCCTCACCGGCGGCGTCGGCAAGCAACTGCTGGTCGTCGGCGTCTCGTTGTGGGGCTGGGCGCAGTGGACGCGCGGCCGGCGCGAAAGCGGCGCGATCCGGGTGCGGTTCGCCACTTGGACCGAGCGCGCCTGGCTCGTCGCCGCCACCGCGGCCGGCACCACCGCCGTCGCCCTGCTCTTCCTCGCCGTCCCGTCGCTGTCCTGGAACCCCTGGCCGGACGCCTACCTGTTCACCGGCTCCGTCGCCGCCATGGTCGCCATGGCCCGCGGCTGGGTCGAGTTCTGGTTCGCCTGGCTCGCGGTCGACGCGGTCGGCGTGCCCCTCGCGTACTCCAGCGACCTGAAGTTCTCCGCCCTCGTGTACGTCGTCTACGGCGTCGTCGTCCTCCTCGGCCTGCGCGCCTGGTGGACCGCGAGCCGCCGCACCGTCCCGCCCGCCACCGGGCGGCCGGAGGCACTGGAAGGAGCCGCCGCATGACCGCCCTTACGACCTGGCAGCCCGCCGAGGACGTGGAGGATCTCCGCCTCGACCCCGTCGAGCGCGCGATAGAGGAGATCGCCGCCGGCCGGCCCGTGGTCGTCGTGGACGACGAGGACCGCGAGAACGAGGGCGACCTCGTCGTCGCCGCCGAGCTGATCACGCCCGCCACCGTGGCGTTCATGATGCGCGAGTGCAGCGGCATGATCTGCATGCCGATGACGGGTGAGGCGCTGGACCGGCTCGGCATCCCGCAGATGGTCCAGCGGAACACCGAGTCGATGCGCACCGCCTTCACCGTCACCGTGGACGCCTCCGCCGCCCACGGCGTCAGCACCGGCATCTCCGCCTCGGACCGGGCGACCACGATCCGGCTGCTCACCGATCCCGCTGCCGTCGCCACGGACTTCGTCCGCCCCGGGCACATCTTCCCGCTGCGCGCCCGCGAGGGCGGCGTGCTCGTCCGCGACGGGCACACCGAGGCGGGCGTGGACCTGGCCCGGCTCGCCGGGCTGCGGCCGGCCGCGGCGATCGTGGAGATCGCCGGCGAGGACGGCGAGATGCTGCGGCTGCCGCAGCTCGTGCCGTTCGCCCGCAGGCACGGCTTCGCGATCATCTCCATCGCCGACCTCATCGCGTACCGCCGCGCCACCGAGCCCGCCCCGGCCGGCGCCGAGGTCCCCGCGGGCCCGGCCCCCGCCACGTCCGCGGACGTCCCCGCCGTACGCCGCGAGGCCGAGACCCGGCTGCCCACCGCGTACGGCGACTTCACCGCGTACGGCTACCGCTCGGCGGCCGACGGCGTCGAGCACATCGCCCTGGTCATGGGCGACGTCAGCGGGGACGACCCCGACGAGGGGGTGCTCGTACGCCTCCACTCCGAGTGCCTGACCGGCGACGTCTTCGGCTCCCAGCGCTGCGACTGCGGCCCGCAGCTCCACGCCTCGCTGCGCCGCGTGGCCGCCGAGGGCCGCGGCGTCGTGATCTACCTGCGCGGCCACGAGGGCCGCGGCATCGGCCTGCTGTCCAAGCTGCGCGCGTACGAGCTGCAGGAGCGCGGCCGCGACACCCTCGACGCCAACCTGGAGCTGGGCCTGCCCGCCGACGCCCGCGACTACGCCGCCGGCGCCCGTATGCTCGCCGACCTCGGCGTCACCTCGGTGCGGCTGATGACCAACAACCCGGAGAAGGTCGACGCCCTGCTCCGGCACGGCCTGGCCGTCACCGGGCGCGAGCCCACTCCCGTCGAGGCCGGCGAGCACAACCTGCGCTACCTGCGCACCAAGCGCGACCGCATGGGCCACCAGCTCCCGTGGCTGGACGGCGCGCCCGTCGCGGTGTGCAGCAACCAGTGACCCCGTAGCGACACCGTTTCCCGAACACCCCGCACATCCGTAGAGCACAGCGAACGAGGAGAGCCGTGAGCGGCAAGGGCGCACCCGAACTGACCGTGAAGAACTGCGAGGACCTGCGGGTCGCCGTCGTCGCCGCGCTCTGGCACGAGCAGGTGATGGACGGGCTCGTCGACGGCGCCCTGCGCGCCCTCGGCGAGCTGGGCATCGCCGAGCCCACCCTGCTGCGCGTGCCCGGCAGCTTCGAGCTGCCGGTGGCCGTCAAGGTGATGGCCGACCGCGGCTACGACGCCGTCGTCGCCCTCGGCGTCGTCATCCGCGGCGGCACCCCGCACTTCGACTACGTATGCCAGGGCGTCACCGAGGGCCTGACCCGGGTCGGCGTGGAGACCGGCGTGCCCGTCGGCTTCGGCGTGCTGACCTGCGACACCGAGGAGCAGGCGCTCGCCCGCGCCGGGCTCGCGGACTCGGTGGAGGACAAGGGCCACGAGGCGGCCACCGCCGCCGTGGCCACCGCCGCGGCGCTGCGCACCGTCGCGGAGCCCTGGCGCTGAGCGCCCGCGCGGACCCCGTAGACTTGGGCCCACCATGGCCAGCAAGACATTCGAGGAGCTCTTCGCCGAGCTCAGCCAGAAGGCCGCCACCGGCGACCCCGCCACCTCCCGCACAGCCCAGCTCGTCGAGCAGGGCGTGCACGCCATCGGCAAGAAGGTCGTCGAGGAGGCTGCGGAGGTCTGGATGGCCGCCGAGCACGAGGGCGAGGACCGCACCGCGGAGGAGATCTCCCAACTCCTCTACCACCTGCAGGTGATGATGGTCGCCCGGGGCATCTCCCTGGACGACGTCTACGCCCACCTCTGACCCCCGTACGCACCCGTCAGCCGACCCGGCAGAACAGGAAGAGCCACGACCATGCTGCGCATCGCCGTCCCCAACAAGGGTTCCCTCGCCGAGCCTGCGTCGGCGATGCTCCATGAGGCCGGCTACCGGCAGCGCACGGACCGTCACGAGCTGGTGCTCACCGACGCCGACAACGACGTCGAGTTCTTCTTCCTGCGCCCCCGCGACATCGCCGTCTACGTCGGCTCCGGCCGCCTGGACATCGGCATCACCGGGCGGGACCTGCTGCTCGACTCCGGCGCCGGCGCCGAGGAGATCATGCAGCTCGGCTTCGGCGCCTCCACCTTCCGCTACGCCACCCGCCCCGGCACCGCCGCGGGCGTCGCGGACTTCGGCGGGATGACCGTGGCCACGTCCTTCTCCGGGCTGGTCGCCAAGCACCTGGCGGACAACGGCGTGGACGCCGACGTCGTCCACCTCGACGGCGCCGTGGAGACCGCGATCAAGCTCGGCGTCGCCGAGATCATCGCCGACGTCGTCGAGACCGGCACGACGCTGCGGCAGGCCGGTCTGGAGATCATCGACGAGCCGATCCTCACCTCCGAGGCGATCGTCATCCGCGGCACCGGCTCGCCGCGGGAGGAGCCGAAGGTACGGCAGTTCCTGCGCCGTATGCAGGGCGTCCTCGTCGCCCGCCGGTACGTGATGATGGACTACGACATCCGCGCCGAGTACCTGGAACAGGCGGTGGCCCTGACCCCGGGCCTGGAGTCGCCCACCGTCTCGCCGCTGCACCACGAGGGGTGGGTCGCCGTCCGCTCGATGGTGCCCACCGCGGACGCCCAGCGGATCATGGACGAGCTGTACGAGCTGGGGGCACGCGCCATCCTCACCACCACGATCCACGCCTGCCGCCTGTGAGCGCCGCCGAGCTGCCGGTCACCTTCCGGCCACACCGCACCCGGGTGGTGCTCGTCACCGCCGGTCTGGTCATCTTCGCCACGCTCGCTGCGATCGGCCTGACGCTGAGCCTGAACGTGGGGGAGCGGATCAGCTTCTTCGTCGTCGGGCTGCTCTTCCTCGGCGGCCTGCTGCTGCTCGGCCGGCCGCACGTGGTCGCGGACGACGACGGCGTCACCGTGACCAACCTGACCCACCGCCGGCACCTTGCGTGGGCCGAGATCATCCGGGTCAACCTGGGGCCCGGCGATCCCTGGGTCTCCCTGGACCTCGCCGACGGCACGAGCCTGCCGGTGATGGGCATCCAGCCGGGCATCGCCAGGGAGCAGGCCGAGCAGGACGCGCGGGCACTCGCCGGGCTGGCCGCGGAGCGCGGCACGGGCGCGTCCGGCGCCTGACTCTGCCCCGCGCCCCCGAGTCGTGTCTACTCTGGTGCCCAGGGCACCCGAGGGGCCCTCCCGGAGCCGCGCGCACCGGGTCACCCGGCGACCCGAGGAGTGAGCCCCCCAGGGCGATGGACGGATCCTCCTGCAGGACCGGCGCCGCTTCCCGCGCGGAGGCGGCCCGATGATCACCGCACTGGCCCTGCTGGGCCTCGCGTTCCTGCTGATCCTGGCCAACGGCTTCTTCGTGGCGGCCGAGTTCGGGCTCGTCGCGGTGGAGCGCCCGCAGGCGGAGCGGGCCGCCGCGGCCGGCGACCGGCGCGCCGCCCGCGTCGTGGCCGCGCTGCGGCAGTTGTCGTTCCAGCTCTCCGGCACGCAGCTCGGGATCACCCTCACCTCCCTGGTCGTCGGCATGCTCGCCGAGCCCGCGCTCGGCCGGCTGCTGCGCGGCCCGCTGACCGCCGCGGGGCTGCCCGCGGGCGCGGTGCCCGGCACGGCGCTGGCCGCCGGGGTGCTGCTCGCCTCCGCGGCGCAGATGGTCCTCGGCGAGCTGGTGCCGAAGAACTGGGCCGTCTCCCGGCCGCTGGCCGTCGCCCGCTTCGTCGCCGGGCCGCAGACCGCGTTCTCGCGCTTCTTCCGCCCGCTCATCGCGCTGCTCAACACCGCCGCCAACCGGCTGGTGCGGCTGCTGGGCGTCGAGCCGGCCGAGGAGCTGGCGTCGGCCCGTACGCCCACGGAGCTGGGGTCGCTGGCGCGCAGCTCGGCGCAGGCCGGGATGATCGAGCCGGACGCCGCCGACCTGTTCGTACGTACCCTCTCGCTCGGCGAGCTGACCGCGCAGCACGTGATGACCCCGCGGGTACGGGTGGTGGCGCTGCAGTCCTCCGCCACCGCCGCGGACGTCCTCAACCTCACCCGCGCCACCGGCCTGTCCCGCTTCCCCGTCTACGCCGACCGGCTGGACGAGGTCACCGGCATGGTCCACCTCAAGGACGCCCTCGCGGTGCCCGCCGCCCGCCGCACACGCACGTCCGTCGCGCGGATCGCCGTGCCGCCGCTGCTGGTGCCGGGGACGCTGCCGGCCCAGCCCCTGCTGGAGAAGCTGCGCGGCGGGCAGCCGATAGCCGTGGTCGTCGACGAGTACGGCGGCACCGCGGGCGTCGTGACGCTGGAGGACATCGTCGAGGAACTGGTCGGCGAGGTCCGCGACGAGCACGACCGGGAGGTCGACGGCGTCCCCGACCTGCGGGCCGCGTCCGCCGCCGACGGCCGCCCGGCGTGGGACGCCGACGGCGGCTGCCGCCTCGACGCGCTGCGCCGGATCGGGCTGACCGCGCCGGAGGGTCCGTACGAAACGGTGGCGGGGCTCGTCGCGACGCTGCTGGGCCGGATTCCGGCGGCCGGGGACACAGCGGCGCTGCCCGGCTGGCGACTCGCCGTACGGCACGTCGACCACCACCGGGCGGCGCTGGTACGGCTGGTGCGTACCGCGGACGACGCGCCCCCGGTGCCCGCCGCGGCGGGCCCGGGCGGGGTGGAGGGGAGAGCCGCGTGAGCGCGCTCCAACTGGCCTTCGCCGCCCTGCTGGTGCTGGCCAACGGGTTCTTCGTCGGCGCCGAGTTCGCCCTCGTCTCCGTACGCCGCAGCCAGATCGAGCCGTACGCCGCCGCCGGTTCCGCACGGGCCCGCCGGGTGCTCCACGGGCTGGAGCACCTGCCGCAGATGATGGCCGCCGCGCAGTTCGGCATCACCGTCTGCTCGCTGACCCTCGGCGCGCTGGCCGAACCCGCCATCGCCTCGCTGCTGGAGCCCGTCTTCCACGCCGCCCACGTGCCCCACGGCCTCATCCACCCGCTCGGCTACGCCGTCTCGCTGGCCGTCGTCGTCTGCCTCCACCTCGTCGTCGGCGAGATGGTCCCCAAGAACCTGGCGCTGGCCGCCCCCGCCGCCGCTGCGCTGTGGCTCGCGCCCGCGCTCGTCGCCTTCGCCCGGCTGTGCCGACCGGTCACGGCCCTGCTCGGCGCCCTGGCCCGGCACCTGCTGCGGCTCGTCCGGGTGGAGCCCCGCTCCGCGCTCACCAGCGTCTACACCACCGAGCAACTGACCGACCTGGTCGCCGACTCCCGCGAGGCCGGTCTGCTCGGCGACGGCGAGCAGCGCCGGCTCAACGACGCGCTGGGCCTCGGCTCGCGGCCGGTGACCGACGTGCTGCTCGACCCCGGGTCGATGGTCGCCGTCGCCGCCTCCGCCACCCCGCGGCAGGTCGAGGAGCTGACGGTACGCACGGGCTACTCGCGCTTCCCGGTGCGCGGCGCCGACGGCGCCGGCGCCGGCGGCCCCACGTATCTCGGCTATCTGCACGTGAAGGACGTCCTCGCCCTGGACGAGCACGAACGGGCCGTGCCCGCACACCTGTTCCGGCCGATGACCGTGCTGCGCCCGGAGCTGCCGCTGGACGACGCGCTGGCCGCGATGCGGCGCGGCGCCTCCCACCTGGCGGCGGTGGCCGACCCGGCGGCGCCGGGTCGGGTGCTGGGTCTGGTGGCCCTGGAGGACGTGCTGGAACTGCTGGTCGGCGAGGTACGCGACCCCGCGCACCGGCTGACGGTACGTCAGCGCACGGCGGGCGGGACCGCGGCGGAGTCCGTACCCACCTCCGTCGGCTGACCGGGGACGGGCCGGGCCCGGCCGGTCAGCCGGCGTCCGGCTCGGCCTTCGGCTCCCGGCCGGAGAGTATCTCGCCGTACGCCTGCATCAGGTCCGGCAGCCGCAGCGTCGCCAGGTCCTCGCGGCCCGGCGGTCCCGGGTAGGCCGACAGCCGCAGGTCGCGGTAGGCACAGCTCTTCTCGTACAGCGTGCGCAGGAAGCGGCCGTTGCCCAGCTCGTCGATCCAGCCCTGGTCGACGACGTGCCCGCAGATGCTGCGCAGCTCCTCGACCGACTCCTCGTCCCATTTGTCGCCGTTCTGCGCGGCCAGCACCTCGCCGATGGCGGTCAGCTCCAGCGGGCGGTAGCTGGGGAAGTCGACGCGCGTCGTGAAGCGGGACGTGAGGCCCGGGTTGCTGGAGAGCAGGCGGTCCATGCCCTTGGGGTAGCCGGCGAGGATGACGACGAGCCGGTCGCGGTTGTCCTCGGCGCGCTTGAGCAGCACCTGCAGGGCCTCGTCGCCGTACGCGTCGCCGCGGGAGTAGCCGACGCCGGCGAGGCTGTACGCCTCGTCGATGAAGAGCACGCCGCCGAGCGCGGAGTCGATGAGGTCGTTGGCCTTCACCGCGGTCTGGCCGAGGAACTCCCCGACGAGATCGGCCCGTCCGGCTTCCACCAGCCGGTCGCTGGCGAGCAGCCCGAGGGCGTAGAAGACGCGGCCCAGGATGCGCGCCACGGTGGTCTTGCCCGTACCGGAGGGGCCGGAGAAGACGAAGTGCCGCTTCGGCGGCTGCACCGGCAGGCCCTCGCCGGCCCGCAGACGCGCCATGTTGAGCTGCGCCGACAGCGCCCGCACCTGCCGCTTGACGGGGTCCAGGCCCACCATCCGGTCGAGATCGGCCAGCGCCTCGGCGAGCATCCCGGGGTCGGCGGCGGCCGGCTGGTGCGCGGAGCCCGCGTGCAGCGGGGCCCGCTCGCGCAGCACGCCCGAGCCCGCGGCCGGCGGCGGCGGGCGCAGCACCTCGTCGGCGGGCACCAGCTCCCGGCCGTCCGGCGCCGGGGGAGCGGGGTCGCCCGGCGCGGTCTCCTGCTCGGCGCCGCCCAGGGACACCGACGCCAGGCCCGGGACCGGGTCCAGGCCGTCGAAGTCGTCCAGGCCGTCGATGGCGGCGATCCGGGCCGCGGTGTCCATGAAGGACGGGTCGATCCGGTGCACCGCGCGGTACAGCGGCAGCGCGGCGGCGCTGCGGCCGGAGCCCTCCTGCGCGCGGGCCAGCCAGTAGCGCAGCTCCTTGCGCTGCGGCTGTTCGCTGCGGCAGCGCATCAGCGCGGCGGAGAGCATCGGCACGGCCTGCCCGTACATCTCCAGCCGCACCCGCGCCATGCCGGCGAACAGGCCGGCCTCGATGCCCAGCAGCGGGTCGTCCGTCAGCGGCACGGTCAGCCGGACGAGCTGCTCCCAGTCCTTGACCAGATACGCGCGGCAGGCGTGCAGGAAGCGGACCTGCGGGTCGGCCTCGGCCGGGGGACAGGCGGCGAGCGCCTGCTCCAGCTCGGCGACGTGCCGGCCGTCCAGCCAGTGCGAGGCGTGTGCGAGCAGCAGGTCGCGGCCGGAGTCGAGCACGGGCTGCACCCACCAGCCCAGCCAGTACCAGGAGTTGAGGGGGCGGCGGTGCCGGGCGCGCTGCTCGCCGAAGCGGTCGCGGTGCCGGTACATCTCCAGCAGCGCCGTGGCGGTGTCCGCCCGCAGCGCGTGCAGCCCCAGCCAGGCGTCGGCCATCTGCGGGTCCAGCCGCACGGCGGACCTGAACTCCTCCTCGGCCCGGGTGTACGCGCCCATGGTGTAGGCGTCGACGCCCCGCAGCCAGGCGAGCTCCGCGGGGGCCTCGGGCCCGCGCGCGCCGTTGTCCATCACGTAGCCACCAACCGTTCCCCCGTGGATCTCCTCGGGTCGCTGGTCGGCCGTCTCGCGTGAACTCCCCTGCAAAGCAGGGGAGTTGCGCAAAAGACGGCCTGCTCGCATGGTACCCGCGGCGGCGATACGGGCCGACGGCACGAATCGGACGCGCGCGCGGGGGATCCGGCCGCCCGACGTGGTGACCGTGGGTGAGGGGCGGCCGGTACGTAAGTCATCCCATTGTTCCCTCTTGAGGACAGAACGAAGCCCCCGATCACGGGGGAACAATCGGGGGCTTCGCGCGTGAGGCGGTGCCGGTGGGGCCCGCTCACTGAGAACGTAAGTCCTGTACTGCCCCTGGGTCAAGCGGAGTTGGGGCCTGGAGGGGCATATTCCGGCCGGTCCCCCGACCGGCTACGCACGGTGTGCGCCCGCCCTCGTCACCGGGCGTGCACAGGCCCCGGGACCAGCCGGTACGCGTCCCCCTGACGCACCACCAGAAGACCGGCGTACGGGCGGGACGGGTCGGCCGAGAAGTGCGCCCGCTCCGCCCGCTCCCACTCGTCCCAGAACCCCGCGAGCCCCGGCCCGTCGCGCCGCCGCCCGCGCGCCCACGCCGCCGCGGCCGGCACCTCCATCCACAGCAGCCGGGCGAGGTACGGGCGCAGCTCCCGGCGGCCCGCGCCGACGCCCTCGACGAGCACCACGGGCGCCGGGGGCAGCGCGCGGCGCGCGGTGAAGGCGCGGGCGTCCCAGTCGTACGCGTCGTAGACCGCCGGGCGCCCCGCGGCCAGCGGGTCGAGCACCTGGCGCCGCAGCCGCTCGGTCCAGCCGAAGAACTCGCGGTGTGTCGCGATGTCGTCCAGCCGGAGTACGGGCGCCCCGCCCAGCGCCGCGGCGAGCCGGCCGGCGAACGTCGTCTTGCCCGACCCGGCGTGCCCGTCGACGGCCACCAGCCGCACGGGTCCGCAGGAGGGCGCCAGACCGCGCAGCTCGCGGGCCAGGGCGGCCGGCGCGGGGTCGGACGCCGGGGGGTCGGTGTTCATCGCCGCAAGGCTACGGCGACCGCCGGGCGGCGCCTTTCTCCACCCCAGGTCACACCAGTGGTATGAACCAATGTTCACCCATCTCATAGCACGGATTGACTTCCTAACGGCAGAGCGAGGGTGAATAGTTGTGGCCTGCCCCCCAGCATGCGCCGCAATCGTCTGGAGAGTCCGCCATGCCCCGAAGTGCGTCACGGCGTGCCGTACTGGCTGCCGCCCTCGCGGCCGCAGCGGCCGGTGCCGCCCCCGCCGCGTCCGCCTCCGCGCTCGCCGCTCCCGCCGCTCCCGGCGGCACGGCCGGCCGCCCGCCGCTCGGCAGCTCCCTCGTCGACTACCACGGCTGGGCCTCGGCGCCGGCCTGGCGCCGCGGCAGCGCCCGCGGCACGAAGGTCGTCCCCGGCAGCCGCCCCGGCATCGTGATCGGCCGCCCCGCGGGCCGTACGGAGTACGCCGACCCGCACACCGGGACCACCGCCTCCTGGGAGTACGCCACCTGGACCTCCCCGGTCCACCGGCTCGCCCCGCCCGCCACCGAGGTCGTCGCCTCCTGGAACGCCGCCACCCCGGCCGGCACCTGGCTGATGGTCGAGCTGCGCGGCACGTACAACGACGGCGTCCGTACGCCCTGGTACGTGATGGGCCGCTGGGCCGCGGGTGACGCGGACATCCGCCGCACCACGGTCGACGACCAGTCGGACGGCAAGAGCAGCATCTGGACCGACACCTTCTCCGTCGACGACGCGGCGAGCGGACTGCGGCTGGTCGACTACCAGTTGCGGGTCACCCTCTACCGTAAGCCCGGCAGCGACGCGACGCCGCAGGTGTGGCGGGTCGGCGCGATGGGCTCCGACGTGCCGGACCGCTTCGAGGTGCCCGCGAGCACGCCGCGGCTGTCGCGCGAGCTGATCGTCCCGCGCTACTCGCAGAACATCCACGCCGGCCGCTACCCGGAGTACGACAACGGCGGCGAGGCCTGGTGCAGCCCCACCTCCGCACAGATGATCATCGAGTACTGGGGCCGCAAGCCCGCCGCCGGGGACCTGGAGTGGGTCAACCCCGACTACGACGACCCGCAGGTCTGCCACGCCGCCCGCTTCACGTACGACTACCAGTACGAGGGCTGCGGCAACTGGCCGTTCAACACCGCCTACGCGAGCACGTACCGCGACATGAACGGCGTCGTCACCCGGCTCGGCTCGCTCGCCGACGCCGAACTGCTCGTGGGCGCCGGCATCCCGCTGATAACGTCCCAGTCCTTCATCGAGGCGGAGCTGGACGGGGCGGGCTACGGCACGTCGGGCCACCTGATGACCGTCGTCGGCTTCACCAAGGACGGCGACGTCGTCGCCAACGACCCGGCCTCGCCGAACAACCCGGCGGTGCGCCACGTCTACAAGCGCCGCCAGTGGGAGAACATCTGGCTGCGCACGAAGCGCTACGACGCCGCCGGCAAGGTCCGCTCCGGCACCGGCGGCATCTGCTACGTGCTGTGGGGCAGCGAGATCACCGGTGCCCAGAAGGCCGCGCTGGCCGCCGTCGGCATCCGCTGACGCCGCCGCGCCACGTCGGCGAAGGGCCCGCCTTCCTCTCCGGAGAGGAAGGCGGGCCCTTCGCCGTACACGCGCCCAGGGAGCACGCAGGGAGATCGCGGGCTCTTCTACCGCCGGAAGCGGAACCGGCGGCGGCGCGGCCCGCCCTTCCGCCTGGGCGGTGTGGCCCCCGGCCGCAGCGGCCCGCCGGGCCGGCGTGGATCCCCGGGGGCACCCACCGGTGCCTGGCGCTCCGCCGCCGCGCGGACCTCGTGGTGGGAGTCGTGCGCGGTGACGCGCATCGCCTCCTCGTACGCGGCCAGCGCGCCCCGCATCGCCGAGCCGGCGAGCCCGCGGCGGCGTACGAGCCCCTTGAACCAGGTGAGCAGTCCCATCACCGCGACCAGGCAGCCGCACAGGACCAGATACGGCACGACGTCACCCATGCCCGGTCAACTCACGGTGCGCCCGGCGGGTTCCGCGCGCTCAGCCCTCGACGAACTTCAGGCCGATGACGCCCACGAGGATCAGTCCCAGGCACGCCAGCCGGGCCGGCGACGCGCTCTCGCCCAGCGCGAGGATGCCCACGGCGGCCACCCCGAGCGAGCCGAGCCCGACCCAGACGGCGTACGCCGTGCCGACGGGCAGGCTGCGCAGCGCCATCGTCAGGACGATCACGCTCGCCATGGCCATCACCAGCCCGATCGTCGAGGGCCAGAGGCGGGTGAGGCCGTCGGACTGCTTCAGGGCGGTGGCCCAGACGAGTTCGAGGCCGGCGGCGATCAGCAGGAATATCCAGGGCACGGTGTCTCCCGGGTCGGTCGTTCGGGTCGTACGGGGAGGGGCGCGCGGGGCCGCAGGCGGCCGCGCTACGCGGCGAAGCCGCCGTCGACGGCGATCGCCGCGCCGGTGATCTGCGCGCCGCCGGGCCCGGCGAGGTGGGCCACGGTGGCGGCGACGTCCTCGGGGCGGCCGTAGCGGCCCAGCGCGCTGATGGCGCGGGCGGCGTCGGCGTCGGGGGAATCGGCGGGGTTCATCTCGGTGTCGGTGTCGCCCGGGTGGACGACGGTGACGGCGATGCCCTGCGGGCCCAGGTCGCGGGCGAGCCCGCGGGTGAGGCCCGTCAGCGCGGACTTGCTGGCGGCGTAGATCGTCCAGCCGGGCATCGGCACCCGCTCGGCGAAGCTGCTGCCGATGCTGATGATCCGGCCGCCGGGGCCGAGATGGCGGGCGGCGGCCTGGGAGGCGAGGAAGACCGCGCGGACGTGGATGGCGAGCACCGCGTCGACGTCCTCCCGGCGCACCTCGGCCAGTGGGCCGTACGGCGCGATGCCCGCGTTGTTCACCAGGATGTCCAGCCGGCCCAGTCCGGCGGCGGCGCGGTCCACCGCGGCGACGACGGCGTCGGGGTCCGCGGCGTCGGCCGGGATGGCCAGCCCCCGGCGGCCGGTCTTCTCCACGGCGCGTACGACCTCCGCGGCCCGTTCGGGCGAGCGGTGGTACGTCAGCGCCACGTCGGCGCCCTCCTCGGCCAGCCGCCGCGCGATGGCGGCGCCGATGCCGCGGCTGCCGCCGGTGACCAGGGCCGTACGGCCCGCGAGCTGCGTCATGTTCGTTCCCTTCGGTATCCGGAGAGTTCTCCGGTTGGCGCTTTCGAAGGGTAACCGGAGAGTTCTCCGGATGCCAGCGAGAACCGGAGAACTCTCCCCTTCGCTATCCTCCGGACAGGAAGGAGCGCAGGTGACACACGAGGACGCGATCGACCGACGGCGCCCCGCCGGCGCCGGGCTGCCCCTGGTCGGCGGCCCGCCGGCGGAGCGCGCCGACGCCGCCGAGAACCGCCGCAGGATCCTTGCCGCCGCGGCCGCGATGGTCGCCGAGCGCGGCCCCGACGCGCTGTCCATGGACGAGGTGGCCAAGGCCGCGGGCGTCGGCGTCGGCACCGTCTACCGCCGCTTCGGCGACCGCGCGGGACTGGCGTACGCGGTCATCGACGACCGCGAGGTGCAGTTCCAGACCGCGTTCCTCCAGGGGCCGCCGCCGCTCGGGCCCGGCGCCGGCGCGCCGGAGCGCATCCGCGCCTTCCTGCACGCCCTCGTCGACCGCACCGAGGACCAGCTCGGGCTGCTGCTCGTGGCCGAGATGGACTCCGCCGACGCACGGTTCACCGAGGGCTCGTACGAGCTGTACCGGCAGCACCTCGCGCTGCTCGTCGGCCGGGTCCGGCCGGAGGCCGACGTGCGCTGGCTCGCCGACGCCCTGCTCGCGCCGCTGGCCGCCAACCTCTACGGCTATCAGCGCCGCACCGGCGGCATGAGCGTCGCCCGCGTCAAGGCCGGCTACGACGACCTCCTGGCCGGTCTGGCACTCCACGGCGCCGCCGCCCCCTGACGCCGGAACCCGCACTGCGAAGTGGCCGGTTCGCTGCGTACCCCGTCTGTCTCGCCGTACCGCCGATCGGGCATACTCCCCTTCACCGCAGCCTTACATGCCGGCTCGCCGTAATCCGGCGGGGCAGCATCGGGCTGCACGAACACAACGGGCGGAGCCGCCATATCCCGGCCGGAGCCGCCGTCGACAGCGCCGTACGCGCGCCCGGCGAAGAGGAGTGCACCGCATGGCCGTACGTGGTCCGCTGCCCGTGGAACGCGAGCTTCCCACCGAGGAGTCCCGCGACCTGCTGGCCCTCGTCCGCGAGCTGGTCCGGCGGGAGATCGCTCCCGTGGCGGCCGAAGAAGAGGAAGCGGGCCGCTTCCCGCGCGAGTTGTTCGCCACCCTGTCGCAGTCGGGACTGCTCGCGCTGCCCTACGCGGCCGAGTACGGCGGCGGGGAGCAGCCGTACACGGTCTATCTGCAGGTGCTGGAGGAGTTCGCCGCCGCCCGGCTGACCGTCGGCCTCGGCACCTCCGTGCACACCCTGGCCACCCACGCGGTCGCCGGCTACGGCACCGAGGAGCAGCGCAAGGAGTTCCTTCCGGCCATCCTCGGCGGCGGCATGCTCGGCGCGTACTGCCTCTCCGAGCCCGCCTCCGGCTCCGACGCCGCGGCGCTGACCACCCGGGCCGTACGCGACGGCGACACCTGGACCCTGGACGGCACCAAGGCGTGGATCACCCACGCGGGCGTCGCCGACTTCTACACCGTTCTCGCCCGCACCGGCGGCCCCGGCGCCGGCGGCATCACGGCCTTCCTCGTGCCCGGCGACGCCCCCGGGCTCACCGCCGCGCCGCCGGAGAAGAAGATGGGCATGAAGGGCTCGCCCACCGGCCTGCTGCACTTCGACGGGGTACGGATCCCCGACGCGCGCCGCATCGGCGAGGAGGGGCAGGGCTTCACCATCGCGCTCGACGCCCTCGACTCCGGCCGGCTCGGCATCGCCGCGTGCGCGATCGGGGTGGCGCAGGGGGCGCTCGGCACGGCGCACGGATACGCGCTGGAGCGGCAGCAGTTCGGCCGGCCCGTCGCCGACTTCCAGGGACTGCGCTTCCTGCTCGCCGACATGGCGACGCAGATCGCGGCCGGGCGCGCGCTGTACCTCGCCGCCGCGCGGCGGCGCGACGCGGGACTGCCCTTCGCCCAGGACGCCGCGATGGCCAAGGTGTTCTGCACGGACGCGGCGATGCGGGTGACGACCGACGCCGTGCAGGTGCTCGGCGGCTACGGCTACACGGCGGACTTCCCCGCGGAGCGCTACATGCGCGAGGCGAAGGTGCTGCAGATCGTGGAGGGCACCAACCAGATCCAGCGCGTGGTCGTCTCGCGGCACCTGCTGGGCGCCGAGACGGACCGGGGATAACCGGGCGGCCGGTTCGTACGGCGCCGGGGGCGCGGGACCGGAGCGCGGGCGGGTGCCGCGGGGCGGCGTGCGGGCGTTACTTGCGCCGGCGCATCCCCGGCAGCCGCCGCCGCGCCGGCTCGTTGCCCGGGCCGCCGACGTGCGAGAAGGGCTGGCGGCGCCAGTCGAGGCCCTCGGGCAGCGTGAGCAGCACCGCGGTGTCCTCCGTGCGCGCATCCAGCCGTGCGTCCTCGGGCACCGCGGCGGACAGCGGACTGCCGGAGCCGGTGCACACGGTCAGGCCGAACGGGTTCGCCGGGGTCACGCGCGCGTGCTCCGGCAGCACGTCCTCGCCCTCCAGCAGGGCGATGGGCTGGACGCAGTCCGGGCAGAGCACCCGGAAGATCAGCGAGGTCTCGGCGTAACCGCCGTCCTCGTCGTCGCCGACGGTATCGGGATCGACGAGCTCGACATGCTCGGAACGGCGCATGCTGCTCCCCCTCAGGTTGGGCCACCTGGACGGTCACGTGGTGGTCTCGACCACAGCAAGGATTTCCCTCGCTGTCATCCGAATAATCGTCCGCAGGGTCCCCCTCGCTCCCGGATGGACTGTGGCCTTCATCACACGCCACCGTGTGCGCCCCCTGCGCCCCCGAAAGCGCCCTCCCCGAGCGCCCCAGCCGCCCCGGATGTACCTGACCGCCGCAAACGAAGTAAGTTGATGCGTTGTGGAGGAGTTGGACAGGCACATCGTGGAGCTGCTCGTCAGGGACGGGCGGATGAGCTATACCGACCTGGGCAAGGCCACCGGCCTGTCCACCTCGGCCGTGCACCAGCGGGTGCGTCGGCTGGAGCAGCGCGGAGTGATCCGCGGCTACGGCGCCATCGTCGACCCGGAGGCCATAGGGCTGCCGATGACCGCGTTCATCTCGGTCAAGCCCTTCGACCCCAGCGCCCCCGACGACATCGCGGACCGGCTCGCCGAAGTCCCCGAGATCGAGGCGTGCCACAGCGTGGCGGGGGAGGAGAACTACATCCTCAAGGTGCGCGTCGCCGCCCCGGCGGAGCTGGAGGACCTGCTCGCCCGCATCCGCTCGCTCGCCGGCGTCTCCACCCGCACGACGGTCGTGCTCTCCACGCCGTACGAAGCCAGGCCGCCGCGCATCTGACGGCGCGGCGCCCCCGATCCGAATCCGAGGCACCGCAGCCGTGACCGCCGAGAGCCCCGAAGCCCGACCCGCGGGACCCGCGAACTCCGGGCGTCCGCAGGCCGGTTCCGCCCGCCGTACCGTGCTGCTGCGCGGCGGCACCGTCCACAGCCCCGCCGACCCGTTCGCGACCGCCATGGTCGTCGAGGGCGACCACGTCGCCTGGGTCGGCTCCGAGGGGGCGGCCGACGGCTTCGCCGACGCCGCCGACGAGGTCGTCCACCTCGAAGGCGCCCTCGTCACCCCGGCGTTCACCGACGCACACGTCCATCTGACCGCCACCGGGCTGGCGCTGACCGGCCTCGACCTGTCCGGCGCCACCGGGCTGGCCGACGCCCTCGCCCGGATCCGGGCGCACGCCGCCGCCCGCCCCGCGGACCGGGTGCTCATCGGCCAGGGGTACGACGAGACCGGCTGGCCCGAGAACCGCCCCCCGAGCCGCGCCGAACTGGACGAGGCCGCCGGCGGCCGGCCGCTCTACCTCACCCGCGTCGACGTGCACTCCGCCGCCGTCAGCACCGCCCTGCTCGACCTGGTACCCGGGATCGCGGGCCGCGACGGCTACGCCGCGGACGCGCCGCTGACCCGCGACGCCCACCACGCCGTACGCCGCGCCGCGTACGCCGCCATGTCGCCCGCGCAGCGCGCCGCCGCACAGGGCGCGGCGCTCGACCGCGCGGCGGCCGTCGGCATCGGCTCCGTGCACGAGTGCGCGGGCCCCGACATCAGCGGCACCGACGACTTCGCCGCGCTCCTCGCGCTGGCCGCCGAGCGGCCGGGGCCGCGGGTGACCGGCTACTGGGGCGAGGCCGTCACCGGCCCCGAGGACGCCCGGCGCCTGCGCGAACTCGGCGCCTTCGGCGCGGCCGGCGACTTCTGCGCCGACGGCTCCCTCGGCTCCCGTACCGCCCACCTGACGCAGCCGTACGCCGACCGCCCCGGGCACCGCGGCAACGGCTACCTCGACGCCGCCGCCGTCGCCGACCACGTCGCCGCCTGCACCGAGGCGGGGCTCCAGGCGGGGTTCCACGCCATCGGGGACGCCGCCGTGGCCGCCGTGGTGGACGGTGTACGGGCCGCGGCCGAGCGGGTCGGCCTGGACCGCGTACGGGCGCTGCGGCACCGCGTGGAGCACGCGGAGATGCTCACCGCGGAGACCGTCGCCGGATTCGCGGAGCTGGCGCTCACGGCGTCCGTGCAGCCGGCGTTCGACGCCGCCTGGGGCGGCGAGGAGGGCATGTACGCGCGCCGGCTGGGCCCGGAGCGGGCGCGGACCCTCAACCCGTACGCGGCCCTCCTGCGCGCCGGTGTGCCGCTCGCCCTCGGCTCCGACGCCCCGGTGACCCCGCTCGACCCCTGGCGCACCGTCCAGGCCGCCGCGTTCCACCACACGCCGGAACACCGCATCTCCGCCCGCGCCGCGTTCACCGCCCACACCCGCGGCGGCTGGCGCGCCGTGGGCCGCGACGACGCCGGGGTGCTCGTGCCGGGCGCGCCCGCGGACTACGCCGTCTGGGCGGCCGGCGACCTCGTCGTACAGGTGCCCGACGAGCGGATCGCGAGCTGGTCGACCGACCCGCGCTCCGGCACCCCGGGCCTGCCGGATCTCACGCCCGGCGCGGAACTGCCCGTGTGCCTGCGGACCGTCGTGGCCGGAAACACCGTCCACGCGGGGCTGATCGGGTGAGTTAACGATCTTCGATAGGCCGAACGAACGCCATCCCGGGCGTGGGACCGCGGCCTGATTTCGGGACTGACCAGCCGCTTCGGCAAAACGCCACAGGTGACACGGCTGTTGACACGCAACGGGCAACGGCGGGTAGTTTCGGCCGAGTCCACCACAGGACGTCCGGCCGGATCACCTCCGCGCAGTCGTGGAACGTTCTGGGCCACGGATGGTGTGCCGCACCGGCGCCCCATCGCAGGCAGCCAGGTCCAGGACTCCGGCACGGGGGCGAGGGAGGATGGCATCCGTCGGGCTGGTGTGACCCCGGGTGGGGCCCGGACGCTCAGTAGACAACGGCCCTCGGTCGATCCGCAGCCAGCGGGTCCCAGGTCGGACCGAAGGGCGCCGGGCCCGACCCGCAGCGGCGTGGGCCGCGCGGGCACGGCCCCGCGAGCCGCCGGCCGGCACCTCTTCCCCGTTTCCCTTTCCTCGGCGGCCCTCCGCGGCCGTCCCGGTGATCCCCGCGTGGCGTCCCGCGGTACCGTTGCGCACCGCCTCGGTGCCGGACTCCGGTGGACTCTGGCTATGGTGGGCGTCCGTCCCGCGCAGCCGTGTGCGCGCGAGGACGGCTCAAGCGGGAATTGCGGAAGGGACGGCAGTGACAGACGGGGTTCAGGGGCGCTACGGCCCGCTGGGCGGGATCCTGGTGATCATCCCGACGTACAACGAGGCCCTGAACCTCGAGTCGATCGTCTCCAGGGTGCGGGCCGCGGTGCCGGACGCCGACATCCTGGTCGTCGACGACAACAGCCCGGACGGCACCGGGAAGCTCGCCGACGAGCTGAGCGCCGACGACGCGCGCGTACACGTGCTGCACCGGGCGGGCAAGGAGGGCCTGGGCGCCGCCTACCTCGCCGGCTTCGGCTGGGGCCTGGAGCAGGACTACGGCGTGCTGGTCGAGATGGACGCCGACGGCTCGCACCGGCCGGAGGAACTGCCCCGGCTGCTCACCGCGCTCAAGGGCGCCGACCTGGTGCTCGGCTCCCGGTGGGTGCCCGGCGGCCGGGTGGTCAACTGGCCCAAGTCCCGGGAGTTCATCTCCCGCGGCGGCAGCGCGTACTCGCGGATCTGGCTCGGGCTGCGCATCCGGGACGTCACCGGCGGCTACCGCGCGTTCCGCCGGGAGACGCTGGAGGGCATCGGGCTGGCGAACATCGCCTCGCAGGGGTACTGCTTCCAGGTGGATCTCGCCCGGCGGGTGGCCGATGCCGGCTACCACGTCGTGGAGGTCCCGATCACCTTCGTCGAGCGCGAGCGCGGCGACTCCAAGATGAGCAAGGACATCTTCGCCGAGGCGGCGTGGCGGGTGCCCGCCTGGGGCGTACGGTCCCGGCTGGGGCGGATTCTCGGCCGCAGGCACACTTGAGTCATGAGCGATCGCATTCCGCAGCCCTACGAGGACCCGGCAGGCTCCGACGACCGGGGGGCGGGCGCCGGCGGCTCCGGCCGCCGCAGCGGTCCCGGTGACGGCCGCGGCCGCCCGCCACGCCGTCGCCGGTCGCTCGTGCGCACCCTGGCCCCCCTGGGCGTCGCCGCGTGGGCCCTGCTGGAGCTGTGGCTGCTGATCATGCTCGGCTCCGAGATCGGCGTCCTGGGCGTCTTCGCGGTGCTGGTGGGCGGGCTGGTGCTGGGCACGGTCGTCATCAAGCGGGCGGGCCGGCGGGCCTGGAAGTCCCTCGCCGAGCAGCTTCAGCGGCAGCAGAGCGGCGAGGCGCCGGAGCCGGACCGCGGCCGCGGCTCGGGCAACGGGCTGACGATGCTCGCCGGACTGCTGCTGATGGTCCCGGGCCTGGTCACGGACGCCGCGGGACTGCTTCTGCTGCTGCCGCCGGTACGGTCGCTGGTGCGTCGCAGGCTGACGCGGATGATCGAGCGCTCGGCCGGCGGGCACGACCTGGGGCAGGCGTACACGCAGGCGCGTATCCACCGTCCGGACGGCAAGGTCGTCCGGGGCGAGGTGATACGGGACGAGGACGGCGAGGACCGGCCGCCGGAGCGCTAGCCCCGGCAGCCGGTCCTCGTTCGGCCCTCGATCGCTCCAGGCCCGGCCGCCCTCCGGCGTACGGGCCGGAGGTCACCGCGGGCCGCCCACCGTTTTCGGGCACCCGGAAGGGCCCGTCCCACTGCGGGACGGGCCCTTGCCGATGCCGTGCTCCGAAAGCGGCTCCGCGTCTCAGGCCGACTTGCGGCTGTCGCGCGGATGCACGGCGATGTTCATTGCGCCGGAGCGCAGTACCGCGAGCCGCTCGGCCAGGACCTCTTCGAGCTCGTCGCGCGTGCGCCGCTCCATGAGCATGTCCCAGTGCGTCCGGGCGGGCTTGACCTTCTTCTCCTCCGGTCCCTCGCCGTCGACGAGCAGCGCCTGGGCGCCGCACGTCTTGCACTCCCACTCCGGCGGGATCTCCGCCTCGACCGAGAACGGCATCTCGAACCGATGGCCGTTCTGGCATGCGTACTCCACCGCCTGGCGCGGGGCCAAGTCGATGCCGCGGTCCGTCTCGTAGCTGGTCACCACGAGTCGCGTGCCGCGAAGAGCTCGCTCACTCATGAATCGTTGCCTCCCGGGCTTGTCGCCCACAGGACAGGTGTCGCTGTCGTCGTCATCCGGTCAACGTCCGGTCGGCGATGAAGATTCCCGTTCCGGGACATGCGTCGCCCGTCGTGCCGCCCCATTGCTTCTACCCACAGGCGTCCGCTTTGTCACATGTGACGGAGATGTCACCGACTGATTTCATCTCACTGCATGCTGTAACGGTCCGCCTGCCGAGCCGGAGGCGTACACTACCGCTCCGCGCCAGGCGGCACATAATTCACCTCGCGGGTGTCGCGTCACACTCCGGCCCGCCGGCGGGCTCCGGCTGGGCGTCGGGCGGTTCCGGGATCGCGAAGAAGCGCAGGAAGAACTGGGCCAACGGCCCGATCGCCAGGGCGTAGACGACGGTGCCGGCGCCGACCGCGCCGCCGAGCGCCCAGCCGGAGGCCAGCACGGCGACCTCGATCAGGGTGCGCACCAGCCGGACGGACAGTCCGGTGCGCCGGTGCAGCCCGGTCATCAGCCCGTCGCGGGGGCCGGGGCCGTAGCGGGCGGAGATGTACAGCCCGGTGGCCGCGCCGTTGAGGGCGACGCCGGCGAGCATCTGCGGGATCTGCAGGCCCAGGCCGTGCACGTCGGGCAGGAGCGCGAGCGAGGCGTCCATGGCGACGCCGATCACCACCACGTTGGAGACCGTGCCGAGCCCCGGGCGCTGCCGGATCGGTATCCACAGCAGCAGCACCGCCGCCCCGACCACGATCGTCGCGACCCCCATGGACCACCCGGTCTGCTTGCCGAGCCCCTGGTGGAAGGTGTCCCACGGGTCGAGCCCGATCCCGGCGCGCACCATCAGCGCGCAGCTCAGCCCGTACAGCGTCAGGCCGACGTACAGATGCGCGAGTCTGCGGGCCGTACGAGATCCCCTCCAGCGCGACAAGACTGGCTCCCCTCTGGTCCTGTTGGATGGCTGCGTGCCACTATGTGGACCGGACTTGTGCTGGTGATATGGCCAATCGGGGAAAGGTGGACTGGTTCTCATGGCGGAATGGACATCGGCCGTCGGTGCGGTTCAGCTGGCGCGCCTGCTGCGGTCGCAGGAGAGCGCGGGCGCCGTGGCCCTCGACCGGCCCGGCCGCCGCGTGCCCGCGTACCGCGCCCTGGCCGACGGCGTGCGCCTGCTGGTGCTCGAAGGACGCATCCCCGTGGCCACCCGGCTGCCCGCCGAGCGCGAACTGGCCGCCGCCCTCGGCGTCAGCCGCACCACCATCGCCGCGGCGTACGAACACCTGCGCGCGGCCGGCTTCCTCGAATCCCGCCGCGGAGCCGGAAGCTGGACCTCCGTACCGGCCGGGCACCCGCTGCCCACCCGCGGCCTGGAGCCGCTGCCGCCGGACGCCACCGGCTCGATGATCGACCTCGGCTGCGCCGCGCTGCCCGCCCCCGAGCCCTGGCTCACCCGCGCCATGCACGGCGCCCTGGAGCAACTCCCGCTCTACGCCCACACGCACGGTGACTACCCCGCGGGGCTGCCGGGACTGCGCGCGGCCATCGCCGAGCGGTACACCGCCCGCGGGGTGCCGACCATGCCCGAGCAGATCATGATCACGACAGGCGCGATGGGGGCGATGATCGCCCTGTGCCGGCTGTTCGCAGGCCGCGGCGAGCGCATCGCGGTGGACTCGCCGAGCTACGCCAACATCCTGCAGCTCATGCGCGAGGACGGCGCCCGGCTCGTGCCCGTGGCCATGGGCGAGGGGCTGACCGGCTGGGACGTGGAGACCTGGCGGCAGACCCTGCGCGACGCCGCCCCGCGGCTGGCGTACGTCATCCCCGACTACCACAACCCCACCGGTGCCCTGGCCGACGACGACCAGCGCCGCGCGCTCGTCGACGCCGCCCGGCGCGCCGGCACGGTCGTCGTTGCCGACGAGACGATGAGCGAACTGCGCCTGGACGACACGGGCGAACGCCCCCGGCCCGTCGCCGCGTACGACCCGGCGGGCTCCACCGTCGTCACCGTCGGCTCGGCCAGCAAGGCGTTCTGGGCGGGCCTGCGGATCGGCTGGGTGCGTGCGGCGCCCGAGGTGATCCGCAGCCTGGTCTCCGCCCGCGCGTACGCAGACCTCGGCTCGCCGGTGGTGGAGCAACTGGCGACCACCTGGCTGCTGGAGGGCGGCGGCTGGGCCGCGGCCACCGGTCTGCGCCGCTCCCAGGCCCGCGCCAACCGCGACGCGATCGTCGCCGCCCTGCGGCGCCACCTGCCCGACTGGGAGTACACCGTGCCGCACGGCGGACTGACCCTGTGGGTGCGGACGGGCGGACTGTCGGGCTCGCGGATCGCCGAGGCGGGCGAGCGGGTGGGCGTACGGATCCCGTCGGGCCCGCGGTTCGGCGTCGGCGGGGCCTTCGAGGGGTACGTGCGCCTGCCGTTCACCGTGACCGGCGCGGTCGCCGAGGAGGCGGTCGGCCGGCTCGCGGCGGCGGCCCGCGCCGTGTCGGAGGGCGGCGGGCCCGTGGCGGCGGAGCCGGCGGGGGCGTTCATCGCCTGACGCGGGGGTCATCGCGCAGGAGCGGCCACGGGGGCGGAGCGCCTCCGACCGCCGCGACACACGGGTGCGCGGCGAGAACCGACGAGGCGCACCCGCCCGCCCGGTCCGGCGACCACCGGGCGGCCGGTCCCGGCCGGAGGCCGCCGTCAGCCGCCGGACCGTGCCGCCGCCGCGCCGGCCGCCGACCCGTCGGCCGGGGGCTCCGGAAGCAGCTCCAGCACCGCCCGGCGCAGCGCCTCCGGCGTCTCGCGGTGGTGCGGGTCGGGCGTCGCGGGCACCTGCAGCCGGTGCACCTGCCCCTGGCCGAGGCGTACGTAGCCGCGTCCCGGCGGGACGTCGTACACCGGCGTGGTGTGCGGCGGGGCGCCGAGGACGGAGGCGACCTGCGCAGCCGAGGCGGGGCCCAGTACGACGCGGGCGCGGGTGTGGTCCCGTACGGCAGGACCCAGCAAGGCGGCGCAGTCGAACTGGTCCGCCACCACCACGGTGACGTTCGCCGCCCGGCCGTGCCGCAGCGGCACCTCCAGCAGCCCCTGCGGATCCTCCCGGCCGGCCGCGGCGGCCAGATGGCTCAGCGCCGCGGGCCGGTCCACGACGATCCACAGCGGCCGCGGCCGCGGCCCCGCCGCCTGCCCGCCGCCCGCCGCGCCGCCGGCGGCGACCGGGCGCTGCAGCCGGCGCTCCGTCTCCTCCGCCGCCCAGCGCAGCAGCGCCAGCGCGCCGGCCACCGTGGACTCCACCGCCAGCACCCCGGGACACCCCGCGAGGAAGCCGAACTCGCCCGTGGAGCCGCCGTCGACCACCAGCACCTCGCCGTGCCCCAGCGCCTGCAGCGCCAGCGACCGCAGCAGCGTCGTGGTGCCCGTGCCGGGCTGGCCGAGGGCGAGCAGATGGGGCTCCGTGGAGCGCGGTCCGGTACGCCACAGCACCGGCGGCTCGTCCCGCTCGCCGGCCTCCGTGCGCACCGGCAGCGTCCGCCGCACGCCCTCGGCGTCGGTGAAGCCGAGCACCGACTCGCCGTGCGCGGTGACGTAGGGCTGCGCGCCGATGTCGGTGGGCAGCGGGTCGAGGACGGCGAGGTCGAGGCGGTTGTCGTCCTCGTGCCAGTCGAAGAGGTACTCGCGCCCGCGCCCGCACTTGGCGTACAGCAGTTGCTCGATACGTGCCCGGGACTCGGGCTCGCCGTCGCGGAAGTACGGCGGGTAGCGCAGCCGCAGCGCCGTCAGCCGGCCGTCGCCGTCGAACTCCGCGTCGCCGAAGACCTGCTCGGTGTCGCCCTCGTGGGCGTAGAGGGGGTGCGGGTCGTCGGGGGAGGAGAAGTACGGCACCAGCGCCTCGTACAGCGCCGTCAGCCGCTCCTGCCGCCGTGCCGCCGCGTCCTCGTCCTCCGCCGGGTCCCGCCCGGCCCCGTTGCGGCCCGCCCACACCGCCGCGACCAGCAGCGCCACGGCGGCGGCGAGCGGCCCGTACGGCATCAGGTACACCAGCAGCAGGCAGGCGCCTGCGAGGAAGGCCGTCGGACCCCGCCGCTCCTTCGGCATCGCCTGCCAGCGCCGCCGGGCGGCGACCGCGAGCCGGCCGGCGCCGCGGGTCAGGACCAGTACCGGCCGCAGCATGTCCGCGGCGCCGCCCGCCGCCGTCCCGGCCGCCCCGCGGCCGGGGGCCGCGGGGGGTGTCTCGCGGCCGAACGGCCGGGCTGGCGGTCGTCGCATGCGTCGGTCTCCGAGTCCTGGGTGCGGGACGCCGGCGGGCCGGGGCGTCCTAGAGCTTGATGCCGCCCAGCAGGCTGGCGAGGCTCTGGCCGCCGGCCTTGATGCTGGGTGCGATCGCGGTGCCCGCCAAGTAGAACCCGAAGAGGGCGCAGATGATGGCATGGGAAGGCTTCAGCCCGTCCTTGCGGAAGAACAGGAAGACGATCACTCCCAGCAGGACAACGCCTGAGATCGACAGAATCACGGAAATCTCCAGGGGCGACGGAGCCGTCAGAGGTCGTTTGCCAGCCTGGCAGTGAGATTTACCGATGAAAAGCGGCAATGGGGTGATTTGCTCCATGCTCACCCGAGTGGCCGGAGAGCGGTCGCCGCCCCGTGCCGGCCGTGCTCCGGCGGGCCGGTGAGGAGCGCCCCGCGGGCGGCGTCACTCGTCCAGCCGGGGCTGGTGCGCGGGCGCGGGGCAGACGCGGCGGCCCTGCTGGTCGAAGACGTACAGGTGTTCCAGGTCGATGAGCAGCGGCACGTGCGTGCCGGGCCGGACCTGGACGTCGGGTCCGGTCCGTACGACGAGGTCGCCCCCGGCGATCGCGGCGCGCTCGGCGCTCTGCGGCGGCGCGGCCGGCATCGGGGGCTCCGCCAGCACCCCGACCGCCCCCTCGCCCGGGTCGTCCCGGCCGAGACCGTGCAGGTGGGCCACCGCCTTGTCGCGCAGCCGCCCGAGGACGGTGCCCTCCTTGTTCCTGCGGTGCCCCCCGCCGGGCGCGGTGTCCGTGCGGGGTCCCTCCAGCGCCGGTACGAGGGCCGCGCGCGAGCCGGTGTTCAGGTGCAGCAGGGCCTCGTGGCCCAGGTACTCCACGTGCTCCACGATGCCGCTCATCGCGCACTCGCCGATGCGCGCCAGCGACGGCCGCGCGATGCGCACGGCCTCGGACCGCAGGCCGACGATGACCGGCCGGCCCTGCTGGATGCGGAGCATCTGGTGGTCGGGGGAGAGCGGTTCTGGCAGCACGAGGCTCTGCCGGCCGAGGTCGATGGTCATGCGGCCGGGCAGCGGGGCGTGCACGACGGCTTCGAGGAGGTTGATCCGCGGGGTGCCGATGAACGCGGCGACGAAGATGTTCTTCGGCCGTGCGTACGCCTCCCGCGGCGACCCCACCTGCTGCAGCACGCCGTCGCGCATCACGGCGATCCGGTCGCCGAGCGACATCGCCTCCGCCTGATCGTGCGTCACGTAGACCGTGGTGACCGCCAGTTCGCGGTTGAGCCGGGCGACTTCCGCGCGCAGGTGGTTGCGCAGCTTGGCGTCGATGTTGGACAGCGGCTCGTCCATGAGGAACGCGGTGGGCTCCCGCGAGATCGCCCGGCCGATCGCGACGCGCTGCCGCTCGCCGCCGGAGAGCTGCGCGGGGTAGCGGTCGAGCAGGTCCTCGATGCCCAGCAGCCGGGCGGTGGCGTCCACCCGCGGGCCGACGTCGCCGCGGGCCTCCAGCTTCAGCGGGAAGCCGATGTTGTCGCGGTTGGTCATCCGCGGGTAGAGGGCGAAGTTCTGGAACACCATCGCCATGCCGCGCTGCCCGGGCGCCAGTTCCGCGGCGTCCTCGCCGTCGAGCAGCAACTGCCCCTCGGTGACCGGCTCCAGCCCGGCGATCATGCGCAGCACGGTGGACTTGCCGCATCCGGAGGGGCCGAGCAGGACGACGAACTCGCCGGGCTCGATGTCGAGCGAGAAGTGGTCGACGGCCAGGATGCCGCGCTCGTAGACCTTGGTGACGCCGTCCAGTGATATAGCACGTGACATGGTGTTCTGTTCCGTATTTCGGCGACAAGGATGAGGTAGACGTGCACAGTTGGATTACGGGCCCCGAAAGATAGCGAAGTTCACCCGGGCTGGGAACGGCTTGCGCAGCCCGATGCGCGGGTCGGCACGCGAATCCGCCGGAACGGGCCTACTGCCGCCCGTACGGGGGCAGTTACAGCAGTTCCCGCTCGTCCGCCCGGACGAGCCGGGTGTGGCCGCCGTCCTGCCGGCGGGCCTGCTCCAGACGCAGCCGGGCGGTGTCACGGCCGCCGAGGGTCAGCGTCATCAACTGGTTGCCGAACCACGGGCCGCCGGTCTTGCGCCAGCCGATCGGCGGGGCGGCCAGCCGGCCGTGCCGGGCGAGGATCCGGCCGAGCAGCCGGCCGGCGCGGCTCCAGCCGAAGCGGAAGCCGGCCCTTATCGGGGCGGGGACGCTGTTGTGCATCGGCGAGCAGGTGAGCTGCGCGACCACCGGCCGCGGACCGCCGGGGCCGGTCGCCTCGGGCCACCGCGGCTCGGCCACGTAGGCGTGGTGGACGTCGCCGGAGAGCACCAGCACCGAGGCGGGCGCCCGGTCGGCGCGGCCGACCTCGTCGATGAGGTCCGTCAGTTCGGCGAAGGACCGCGGGAACGCCGCCCAGTGCTCCAGATCCGCCCGCCGCCGCAGCTTCTCGCCCAGCCGCGCCCAGCGCGCGCCCCGCTCACCGGCGCACAGCGCCGCGTTCCACCCCTCGGCGTCGTGCACCGCGGGCGGCAGCAGCCACGGCAGCGACGTGCCGATCAGGAGGTGGTCGTACGCGCCCGGGTCGGCCAGCGCCTGCCGGCGCACCCAGTCCATCTCGTCCGGGTCGACCAGCGCGCGGCTCTTCTCCTCCAGCACCCGCGCGGCGCGCGAGTCGACCATCAGCAGCCGGGTGCGCCCGAGGTCGCGGCGGTAGCTCCAGCGGACCGCGGCCGGGTCGGCGTCGGCGTGCTCGGCGAACTCCCGCAGCAGCTCCGTGCCGTCGCCGGCCTCGCGCACGGCCGCGTAGAGCGGGTCGGTCGCCAGCTCGTCGGGGGAGAGGTTGCCGAGGTGCTGGTAGACCCAGTACGACATCAGCCCGCCGAGGATCCGCTCGCGCCACCAGGGCTCGGCGCGGATCGACTCCAGCCAGGAGGCGGAGGTGTTCCAGTCGTCGATCACGTCGTGGTCGTCGAAGATCATGCAGGAGGGCACCGAGGCCAGCAGCCGGCGCACCTCGGGGTCGAGCCAGGACTCGTCATAGAGGTGGGTGTACTCCTCGTAGTCCGCGATCTGGTCGCCCGGCGGCACGTCGAGGTCGCGGCGCCCGGCGAGATAGTCGCGGGTGGCGGCGGAGGTCTCGTCCGCGTACACCTGGTCGCCGAGGAGGAGCAGGATGTCGGGGCGCTCGGCGTCGGGGTCGGTCTCCAGCCGGCGGGAGAGGGTGTCGAGGGCGTCGGGCCCGACGGGGTCGTGGCCCCCGCCCGGCTTGGCGGCCCAGCGGCAGGAGCCGAACGCCACGCGCAGCGCGGCGCCGGGGCGCGGGGTGCGGATGGTGCTCGCGGGGGCGCCGGGCAGCGGCCAGACCTCGTGGCCGTCGAGGAGCACGCGGTACGCAGTGGGGGCGCCCGGCGTCAGGCCGGTCACCGGGATCAGCGCGTAGTGGTGGCCGCCGACCTGCCAGGTGCGGGCGCTGCCGCCGGCGCCGTCCGCGCAGCGGACCTGTGCCTCGCACGGGCCGCCGGTCTCCACCCAGACGGTGGCGCGGGTGTCGTCGGCGTACCGCAGCAGCGGCCCGAGCCGCAGTTCCGCCATCGCCGCCTCCTCGTCCCGGTGGCCCAGCGCCACTGCGGGGGAACGCGCGGACCCGCCGGGAGGTTCCGCGGGGCGCGTCGACGTCGTGCCGGAGGGAGTCAGGCGACGGCCGGGGCGGGGACGGTGCGCCCGGGCACGAGCGACTCCAGCAGAGCCAGGCAGCGGGCGAAGGACTGCCACTCGCGGTCCCGGTCCCCGTCCCCGTCGGCGTCCACGTCCGCCGGGCCGCCGGTCCCGGCGGGCGCGGTGAACCGGGACCACACGGCCTTGCCGAACGGCCCCGGGGCACTCCAGCCCCACGCGTCGCTGAGCGTCGCCACTATCTGCAGGCCGCGTCCGGACTCGGCGACCTCGTCGGCTTCCTGGGGCGCCGGCACGCCCTCGCCCGGGTCGAAGACCGCGCAGACGACCTCGCCGCCGCGGCGGACGAGGGTGAGCGTCACCGGCTGTGGCTCGGCGACCGGCAGCGGGGGGCACCCGGGGACGCCGTGGCGTACGGCGTTGGTCACCAGCTCGGAGACGACGCACTCCACGCTGTCGGTCAGCTCGGCGAGATCCCAGTCACGCAGCGTCGTGCGGACCGTGCGCCGGGCTTCGGCTATCGACCGCGGGTGGGCATCGAGGGCGCGGGCAGCGAACGCCGATGCCTCGGCCCGCTCCCCGAAAGCTGCCGCCATGCCGATTCCCCGATCGATGATGTCGCCTTGGAACGTGCTGGTTGTTCAATGGTGAGTGATATGGACCTCCGGATGCAAGTACAGATGCACTTTCATCCGCAAGCACAGCTGCACGTCCCCCGGCAAGTCGGGCATACGGCCCGCGCCGGGCCCGGCCCGGTGGATCCGGGGACGCGTGCGGCGCCCGGTCAGTCACGCAGCGCGTTCGCCGCCGTCGTCGTGTAGGTCTCCACCGCGTCGATCCCCGCCTTGTGGGAGGCGTGGCCGTCGGAGAGGACGGCGACGAGCAGGGTGTGGCCGCGGTGCTCGACGCGGCCGATGCTGTTGATGTCCCACAGCCCGGTCGCCGAGCGCGGCAGCCAGCCGTTCTTCAGTGCCGCCTCGCCGGCGTCGTCCGCCGCCGCGGACACGCCCCAGCGCTGGTCGTCGACCACCGAGGCCATCAGCTTCTCGACGTAGCGGCGCGAGTCGCCGCTGAGCGGCGAGCCGCCGTCGCCGTACACCGCTTCGAGCAGCGCGAGCTGATCGGACGCGGTGGTCTGCGTCAGTCCCCAGGTGCCCCCGTCGCCGGCCTCGGTCTCGGTCAGGCCGAGGCGGCGGTTGGCGTCCGCGAGGCCCGAGCCGCCGCCGATGTCCGACCAGAGCGCGTCGGTGGCGTCGTTGTCGCTGCTGCGTATCATCTTCGCGGCCAGCTTCTCCTGGCCGGCGGTCAGCTCGGTGCCGTCGTCCTGGGCCTGGAGCAGCAGGGCGGCGAGGATGTCGACCTTGACGATGCTGGCGGTGTCGAACGAGCCCCTGCCCGAGGCGTACGTGGCCGTGGCGCCGGAGTCGAGGTCCGCCACGGCCAGGTCGTACGCCCCCGCCGGCTTCGGCAGCCCCTTCAGCGCCTTCGTCACGGCCTTGTCCGCGGACGGCGCCGGGGCCTTCCCGGCCGCGGGGGCGTACTGCACGTAGAGCGTGCGGGGTGCGCCCGCGTCCTTCGCCGCGTCCTCCGCCTGGGGAGCGGAGGACGACGCGGTGACGGCGATCACGGCGAGCGTGCCCGCGGCGACCGCCGCGGAGCGCAGCGTGGGGAGGTTTCTCGACACGCTGCCGGAGGCTAGGCGACCCGGATACGGAAACGACTGGGAATCAGGTGAACATTCGATGAGAAAACGGGTCCCGGTGGCATTTTTCCGGACCCTGCGTCACGTCTCCTGCGCCGTCGGTCAGCGGATGATCGACACGATGCGGCAGGCGGCCTCGGCGAGGGTCCGGTCACCGTCGACCTCGGCGCGGGCGAGGGCCGTCGCCGGCTCCACGCCCCGTACGCACAGCCGCCAGGCGGTCTCCGCGTCCAGCCGCACCAGCGCGTCCGGCTCGCCGTCCCCGGGCGGCGCGGCCAGCGACCAGCGGGTGCCGCCCTCCGGGACGGGCCCGGCGGCCGTCGCCGTCCAGGTGCCGCCGGCCGGTCCTGTCACCGCCACCCCGACCCGGGTGCCGGGCGGCGCGGCGGTGTCGCGCAGGGTGTGCGGCAGGGCCCGCAGAAAGGTGTCGAGCACCGCGGCCAGCGGGCCTGCCTCCGGGTCGGTGGGCAGGCCGGCGGCGTGCCGGATCTGCTGCCGGTGCGTCCAGAACTCGGTGAAGTCCCGCGCCACGTCCAGCCAGCGCGGCGCCGGCTCGGCGCCCGCCCACGACACGCCCAGCGACGGGCCGCGAAGCGCGTCGCCCGCGAAGTGAGCGGCGACCCCGGCACCGGCCGCGTCGAGCGCGCCCGTCAGGGACGCGGCGCTGACGCGGGCGTGGGCGTCGACCCACTCCTGGTTGATGCGGTGGATGAACGCCGCAAGCGGCTCGCCGGGCGCGGGCGCCGGGCCGCCGGTGTGCCCGTCGCGCTCGCGGGCGAGGCGGCCGTAGAAGTCGCCGAGCAGGTGCGCGGCCACGTCGTGGACCGTCCAGTCGGGCACCGCCTCGCGCCGCCAGTCGTCCGGCCGCAGCGCGTGCAGCGCGGCCATCAGCGCGCGCTGCTCGGGGGCGAACAGCGGACGGGCGTCGAGCGGCGGGCCGAGCCAGGGGAGGTCCGGCTCCGCGGGGGTCACCTGCGGTTCCATGGCCGGATCCTGCCACCCGCGGACGGAGTGCGGCCAACCGATTACGGGGCCCGCGGGACCGGTGGATCAAAAGAGACGCGTCAGCGCCGTGGCGTCCACCGGGTGCAGCGGCTCCTCGCCCGCCAGCAGCCGCAGCACCTCGGTGACCGCGGACTCGCCCAGCCGCTCGCGGCACTCCGCCGTGCCCGCCGCCTGATGCGGGGTCAGCAGCACGTTCGGCAACCGCCGGAAGGGGTGGCCCGCGGGCAGCGGCTCGGCGTCGAAGACGTCGAGGGCCGCGTCGATACGGCCGCCGCGCAGCTCCGCCAGCAGCGCGCCCTCGTCCACCAGCCACGAGCGCGCGGTGTTCACCAGACCCGCCCCGTCCGGCAGCAGCGCGAGCTGCGGGGCGCCCAGCATCCGCCGGGTCGCCTCGGTGGCCGGGGCGTGCACCGCCACGATGCGGCTGGTGCGCAGCAGTTCGTCCAGCGGCAGGATCCGTACGCCCAGCTCCGCCGCGTCCGCCTCGGACAGGAAGGGGTCCGTCACCGTCACCCGGGCGCCGAAGGCGCGGACCAGCTCGATATACGCGCGGCCCGTGCGGGAGGCGCCGATGACGCCCACCGTGCTCGCGCCCAGCTCGTGCCGCGGCGGCGCCTGCCCGGCGCTCGCCCAGTCGGCGCCGCGGCGCATCGCGTGGTCGAAGCGGTGGATCCGGTGCAGCAGCGCGAGGGTGAAGGCCAGCGCGACCTCGGCGACCGGCCGGGCCATCGCGTCGCCGGCCTGCGTGACCCGTACGCCGCGGCGGAAGGCGTCCTCCGTGACGTACGGGGCGACGGCGGAGCCGGTGTGCGCGAGGAGTTCGAGGCGGTCGGCCACCGCGAGCAGCCCGGCGTCCACCTGCGGCGCACCCCACGCGGTGACCAGCGCCCGGGCCCCGGGCAGGGCGGCGGCCAGCGCCGCCCGGTCGCGGTGCTCGTCGAGCACCGTCAGCTCCGCGGCGTCCCCGAGCCGCCGCCACACCGCGTCGGTGAAGAACTGCGCGCGCAGCTCCGGCGGTACGCACACCACCACCCGGTCCCGGGCGGCGCCGCGGTCAGCGGAGCCAGTCATCCAGGTGCTCCTTCACGAAGTCGTCGTCGGTCAGCCACGGATACGCGGCGGCGACGCGGGTCAGCTCGTCGGCCTGACCCGGCGACAGCGCCTCGTCGGGGTCGAGGCACCAGGTGCCCGCGAGCAGCCCCTGCCGCCGCAGCACCTCGTGCACCCCGGCGATGCAGCCGCGGAACCCGCCCCGTACGTCGAAGACCGCGCTGTTGGCGTCGGTGAGCTGCGGCCGGCGCGCCAGGCACCGCAGCAGCGCCTCGTGGTCACCGGCGCGGGCCCGGCGCACGTCCGCCAGCAGCCCGGCGGCCGGCCGGGTCCACACCGCCCACTGCCCGAGGAGCCCGCCCGCGAACCAGCGACGGCCCCCGGCCGTGTCGTACGGGGTGAGGAGGTCGCCGACGATGTCGTCGTCGTTGCCGGTGTAGAGGGCGACCTCCGGGCCGCGGCCGGCGGCGGCGACCGCGCGCACGACGTCCGCCGTGCGGTAGCGGTCGAACGGCGCGATCTTGATGGCGGCCGTCGAGGGCTGGTCGGCGAGAGCCGCCCAGAACGCCGGGGACAAGTACCGCCCGCCGACCGCCTCTTGCAGGTAGAAGCCGATGACCGGCAGCACCTCGCCCACGGCGCGGGCCCGTTCCAGCAGGCCTTCCTCGTTGGCGCCCGGGACGGCGGGGCTGAGCAGCACGGCGTCGTAGCCGAGGGAAGCGGCCAGCTCGGCCTCGGCGACGGCCTGCGGCTACAGCCGCAGGCGCCGGCTATCTTCACCGCCGGCCGGCCGGAGGCGGCGGCGCTCTCCGCCGCCGTCTCCGCGGCGAGTTCGAGCACCGGTTGCAGCAGGCCGACCTGCGGCTCGCGGATGGCGAACTGGGTGGTGTGCACGGCGACGGCGATGCCGCCGGCGCCGGCGTCGAGGTAGTAGCGGGTCAGGGCGCGCTGGCGGCGCTCGTCCAGGCGCCGGTCCGCGGTCAGGGCGAGGGGGTGGGCGGGGATGACGGCGCCGTCGGCGAGGACGTCCAGCGGGGTGGGGCGGTCGGTGGGCATGGGGCGGCTCAGAACCTTCCGTCGCGTACCTGGAACTTGGTGGGCTTGCCCGACAGCGGGAGCCCGCGGCGCAGCCAGTCGGCCTGCCAGCCGACGAGGGTGCGCAGCGGCACGTCCGGGTAGCCGAAGAGAGCGTGGCAGGCCGCGGCGTCGGAGAGGAGGGTCGTGGGGGCCTCGGTTCCCTCGAAGGCCGGTTCGGTGCCGAACTCCGCGCCGAACCGGTGCGCCAGCCGGCGCACGGCGGCGGTCTCGGGGCCGGTGATGTTGAGGGTGAACGGCTCCCCGTCGCGGGCGTGCAGCAGGGCGCGCAGGGCGACTTCGTTGGCGTACCCCTGCCAGACGACGTTGACGTGCCCGGTGGTGACGTCCACGGGCACGCCGGCGTGCACCCGCTGGGCGATGTCGGCGAGGACGCCGTAGCGCAGGTCCACCGCGTAGTTGAGGCGCAGCAGCGCGACCTTCGTGCCGCGGGTGAGCGCGGCGTGCGCGAAGAGCCGTTCGCGGCCCAGGCACGACATGGCGTACTCGCCCAGCGGCCCGACCGGGTCCGACTCGACCGAGCCGCCCGTGCCCGGGGACACCAGCGGATAGACGTTGCCGGTGGAGAACGCCGCCACGCGCGCGTCCGCCCAGCGGCGGGCGACGCGCTCCGGCAGCCCCGCGTTCACCGCCCAGGCGTACGAAGGCGCCCCGGCGGAGCCGAACTTGGCGCCGACCATGAACACCACGTTCCCCGCGTCCGGCAGCGCCGCCAGATCGGCGTCGGGGTCCATCAGGTCCGCGGCCACCGTGCGCACCCCCGCGGCCTCGAGCCGCTCGGCCGCGGCCGGGTCCGACCAGCGCGACACCGCGTGCACCGCCACGTCCGTACGGCCCGCGGCATCCAGCGCGCGCCGCGCCAGCCGGCACAGGCTCGGGCCCATCTTGCCGCCGGCGCCGAGCACCAGCAGGTCGCCCTCCAGCCGGGCCATGTCCTCGGTCAGCCCCGCAGAGGGGGTGGCCAGGCGCTCTTCGAGCGCCGTCTCGTCAGCGAACACGATGGGTTCTCACCCCTTGATCCCGGACGCCGTGACGCCCTCGGTGAAGTAGCGCTGGCCCACCAGATACGCGGCGAAGATGGGCACGAACGCGATGACGGAGCCGGACAGCACGACGTTCAGCGGCACGTTCTGCTGCTGCAGGGACGCGATCCCGACGGTGAGCGTGCGCATGTCGGTGGACTGCCCGATGACCAGCGGCCACAGGAAGTCGTTCCAGTGCCACAGGAAGACGAAGACGCCGAGCGTGGCCAGGATGGGTTTGAGCAGCGGCAGCACGATGCGGCCGAAGATCTGCAGCTCGCTGCAGCCGTCCAGGCGCGCCGCCTCGAACAGCTCGTCCGGCAGCCCCTGGATGAACTGCCGCATGAGGAAGACCGCCTGGGCGTTGGCGAGCGTCGGCACGATCAGGCCCCAGTACGTGTCCACGCCGCCGAGCTTCGCGATCATCGCGAACGTCGGGATCATCGTGACGTGGTACGGGACCATCACCATCGACAGGAACGACCAGAACATCGCCTCCCGCCCGGGGAAGCGCTTCTTGGCGAAGGCGTAGCCCGCCAGCGACGACAGCAGCAGCACGCCCACCACCGACACCAGCGAGTACAGCAGCGTGTTGAGGAGCCAGCGCGGCACGTCCTGGGAGTTCATGACGCTCTCGTACGCCTCGCCGCCCAGCGGCCACGGCACCAGGCTGCCGGGGAACTCCACCGCCGCGGCGGGCTTCAGCGACAGCACCACCATGGCGTAGAACGGGAAGACGGTGACGACGGCGGCCAGGACCAGCAGCAGGCCGCGGAGGATCCGGCCGCCGGTGCTGCCGCGCATCGCGTGCGGTACGGAGTCGCGGTTCGCGGCGCGCCGCAGCCGCCGCCCGGCGCGCCGGGAGGCGAGTTTGGGCCCGCGGCCCGTGCCGGGGCCGGGCGCCGTGGCCGGGCCGGCCGGTATCTCCTTGCGGGGGGTCTTCGCGGGGGCCGAGGTCATGGTCAGTCGTCCTTCCCGATCGTCAGCCGCTGGATCAGCGCGACCACCAGCGTCAGCGCGAAGAGCGCCACGCCGATCGCCGCCGCGTAGCCCAGGTCGAAGTACTTGAAGCCGGCGTCGTAGAGCTGGAAGACCAGCGTGTAGCTGGAGTTGGCGGGGCCGCCGCCGGTCATCGTGTAGACCGCGTCGAAGACCTGGAACGAGGCCGTCGTCTCGATCACCGCGAGGAAGAACAGCGCCGGCCGCAACTGCGGCAGCACGATGTACCGGAACCGCTGCCACGGCCCGGCCCCGTCGGTGAGCGCGGCCTCCTCCAGCTCGCGCGGGATGTCCTGCATCCGGGCCAGCAGGATGAGCATCCCGTAGCCGAACCGCGACCAGATGCCCACCAGCGCCAGCGCGGGCACCACCAGCGTGTCGTGCGAGAGCCACGACTCCTCCGGCAGCCCGGTCCAGCCCATCGCCGTCGACCAGGGGCCGCCGGTGGAGAAGATCCACACGAAGACGGTGGCGGCCAGCACCAGCGAGGTGACGACCGGCAGGAAGAACACCGAACGGAAGACCTTCGAGCCGCGGAACGCCCGCCGGGTGAGCAGCGCGAGCCCCACCGAGACCGCGATGGTGCCGGGCACGGCCAGCACCGTGTAGATCACGGTGACCTGCAGCGCGTCCCAGAACAGCGGGTCGTCCTTCAGCCGGGTGAAGTTGTCGGCGCCGATGAAGCTGCCGCCCCCGGTGAGGGTGTAGTCGGTGAAGCTCATCAGCACCCCGGCGACCGCGGGGCCGAACCGGAAGGCGAGGAAGAGCAGGAAGCAGGGCAGGACGAACAGCAGGCCGATCCGGGCCTCGCGGCGCGCGTGCGGCCCGCTGCGGCGCTTTCGCCTGTTCCGGGTGGGTTCCGCGACGACTGCCACGGTGGGTCTCCTTGCGGTACGGGGGTGGTGCGGGTGGATGCGCGGCCCGGCCGGCGGCAGGGGTTCGGCGCCGCCGGCCGGGCGCGCGGTCCGTGGGGCCCGCGGCCGGCCCGGAGCAGTCGGTGGTCCGGGCCGGCCGCGGGTTACGGTCAGGGAAGGAGGGCCGGGGCCCCCGGGGTCAGCGCGCGATCTGCGCGTCGGCCGCCTCGGCCGCCGCCTTCAGCGCGTCCTCGGGGCTCTTCTTGCCCAGCAGCGCGGCCTGCAGCTCGGGCGCGAGCACGCCCATCACCTCGCGCGCCTTCTCCTCCAGCGGGCCCGCGTCCATCGCGGGCAGCGTGTCGGCGACGGCCTGCTGCAGCTCGTCGTCCGGGTAGAGGTCGTCGGCCGAGGTACGGGCCGGGAAGTAGCCGGCGCCCTTCTCCAGGTCCGCGGCGTTCTCCGGCTGGGCGACGAAGTTGATCCACTTGCCGGCGGCCTCGGTGTCGGCGCCCTTCAGCATCGACAGCGCGCCGACCGTGCCGTAGCCCACCGACTTCTCGCCGGTCAGCGGCGGCTGGACGACGATGTTCTCGCGGCCCCAGAACGGCTCGACGTCGGCCGTGACGTTGGTCCACGTACAGGCGACCTTGCCCTTGGCGACGGGGGTCTGCTCCAGGTTCGGCGTGGTGGTGACGAGGTCCTTGGGAGTCCAGCCCTCCTCGACGAACTCCGTCAGGTACGTCAGCGCCTCGACCCCCGCCGCGTCGTCGAACGCCACGGACTCGCCGTCCTCGGCGAACACCTCGCCGCCGGCCTGCCACAGCAGCGGGTAGAACGTCATGTTCAGGGTCTGCGCGGTATCGCCGGTGTAGCTGAGGGCGTAGTAGCCCTCGTCCTTCATCTTCGGCCCGAGTGCCTTCAGGTCTTCCCAGGTCTCGGGGTAGGAGTCCTCGCCGACCGCCTCGAAGACGCGCTTGTCGCATATCAGCGGGTTGGCGCTGGTGAGGATCGGGGTGCCGAGCACGTCCTCGCCCACGGTCACGGACTTCAGCGCGAAGTCGGTGTAGTCGGACTCGGCGTCGGCCGGCATGTAGTCGGCGGCGGGCACGATGTTCGGCGCGTACTTCGGCAACTGGTCCGGCACCAGGTAGACCACGTCCGGGCCCTTGCCGGAGGCGATGGCGGTGCCGAGCGCGGTGTCGCGGTCGGCCCACGGGTAGGTCTCCACCTTCACCGAGATGTCCTTGTTCTGCTTCTCGAACTTCTCGACCATGCCGTCCCAGTACGCCTCGTTCTTCGCCTCGTCGAAGATCACGGGGTACGTCCACATGGTGACGGAGCCCTTCCCGCCGCCCGCGCCGTCACTGCCGCCGCAGCCGGCGAGCGCGACGCCGGCCAGCGCGGTGGCGAGCAGCGGTACGGCGACGGCTCTGGTCCGTGAACGCCGGTGGTGGATCAGGGTCATGGCACTTCCTCCGGGGATGGGGCGGGACAAAAGGGTCGTGGGGGCGGTGCGGATGTCAGCGGGCCGGCACCGCCTGGACGGTGCCGGTGTGCCGGGCGCGCTCCGCGGCGAACGCGGCGAGGTGGCTGCCGAGCGACGCGGCGGTGCCGGAGCGCAGCACGCCCGACTCGCCGGTGGCGACGGCCCGTACGAAGGCGTCCATCAGCCCGGCGTCACCGCCGCCGTGGCCGTCGGCCGCGTTGGACCCGGCGGCGTCGACGGTGCGCACGGTGGTCTCGCCGGTGCGGAAGTCCTGCACGGTGACGCTCTCGCCGTCGCCGCGCAGCCAGCCGTGGGAGCCGAAGATGCGGGTCTGGCGGTGGGTCTGCTCGGTGAAGGCGACCATCTGGAAGGTGGCGGTGACCCCGCCGGACAGCCGCATGGCGAGGACCTGGTGGTCCACCACGTCGTTGTTCCCGCGGTAGACGCACACCCCGTACGGGCCGGTGCGCAGCGCCTCGGTCAGTCCCGCCTCGTCGGTCGCGTCGGTGACGTGGGTGACGGGCCAGACCGCGCCCTTCTCGCGCAGCACCGGCAGGTAGAGCTTCGGCGCGCTGTACGGGCAGTCCGCCTCGACGTCGCAGTCCGTGCAGCGCTCCGCGGCGCCGGCCGGGGCGTTCTCGGGGCGGAAGTGCTTGAGCCCGCCGAAGCCGGTGACCTGCTCGATGCGGCCGCCGGTGACGTAGGCGATCCAGTCCAGGTCGTGGCAGGACTTGGCCAGCAGCATGGGCGAGGACAGCTCCTCGTTGCGCCACGGGCCGCGCACGTAGCTGTGCGCGTAGTGCCACCAGCCGACCGGCTCCAGATGGTCCAGCGAGACCAGCTCGCCGAGCACGCCCGAGTCGACGACCTCCTTGACCAGGTCGGTGTACGGCATGTAGCGCATGACGTGGCAGACCGCGAAGAGCACGCCGGCCCGCTCGACGCCCTCGACGATGCGCCGGGTCTCCTCCTCGGTGGGCGCGAGCGGCTTCTCCGCCAGGACGGCGTAGCCGGCCTCGGCGAAGGCGAGCACCGGGTCGACGTGATCGCGGTCCTGGGTGGCGACGACGACCGCGTCGGCCGCCACCCCGGCCGCGGCGAGCGCCTGCCAGTCGTCGAACTCCAGGGGCGCGCCCACCGCCGCCCGTGCGGCCGGGCTCGGGTCGGCGACCGCGACCAGCTCGGCCCGCTCCGGGTGCGCCCGTACCCAGTCGGCGTACGTGCGCCCGCGGTTCCCGGCGCCAGCGACGGCGACGCGGACGGGCCTGGCGGTGATCGGGGGATGCGTGGACACGGGAACTCCTGTGCTGGGTACGGGCGGTCGGGGGTGCGGGGGACGGATCAGAGCCGCAGGTTGCCCGCGGTGTGGACGACGCGGTCGCCCTCCTCGGGCAGCTCCGCCCGCGTCACGCCGTCCTCGATGCAGCCGGCGTGCAGCAGGTGCGAGTCGTCGTCCGCGAAGGCGGCGGGCTTCAGCTCCAGCCGCCCGCCGGTGAAGGTGCAGCCCTGCGCCCGGTAGCGGTTGACGCCGCCGTCGAGCGCGAGGTGCGCGGTGCCGTCGGCGGCGGTGGCGTCGACACCGGTCAACTGCCAGGTGACGGTACGGTCCTGGCCGCCGCGGGAGAGCAGCGCGCCCGCCTTGTTGGTGCCGGACAGTCGCGCGCCGTCCAGGCGCAGCCGCTGCCCGCCCGTGCCGGTCAGCCTGATCCCGGTGTCGGTGAACACCCCGCCCTCGACGGTGACGTCGGCGTGCGCGTACGACACGGGGTCGGCGCCGGGAGCGCCGGTGACCCGGCAATGGTCCAGGACCAGCGGCCCGGTGCCGCGGAACGCCGCGCCCTCGGCGCCGTCGAGCACGACGCGCTCCAGCGTCAGCGCCGACGTGACCCCGGGCGCGGTGATCTCCGCGCCGGGCGCGAAGGAGAACGCCGAGTCGGCGATGACGTTCGGCCGCGCCGACCGGTCGGAGGACTGGGAGACGATCAGCGGACCGCTGGCCGTACAGCCGCGCATCTGCACGCCGTCGGCGTTGACCCAGAGCATCCCCGAGCCGTCCAGGGACTTCTTGCCGATGACGGTGACGTCCTCCAGCGTCAGGTCGGTGACCTTGACGCGGGCGACGAACCAGGAGCACACGTGCCGGCGGACGGTGATCCGCTTGGCCGCGCCGCCCCAGGCGGCACCGGAGTTGGCGAACGTCATCAGGCCCGAGTTGCCGGTGTAGACGAGGTCGTGCTCGAACTGGCCGTGGGTGACGAACGGCCCCTGGTCGTCACCGTCGCCGTGGCAGTTGGTGACGTAGCAGTAGGCGGAGGCGGTGAAGTCGTTGAGGTGGCGGGCGTTGGAGGTGCGGCAGCCGGTGACGTGCCCGTAGAGGCAGTAGATCTGCTGCGTGAGGTAGCCCGCGCCGCCGTAGGTGACGGACTTGGGGTTGGCCAGGGTGCAGTTCTCGGTACGGAACCGGGTGCACCAGCGGCGCATGATCACGGGCCAGAAGGTGCCGGTCGCCTCGATGCCGGAGACGTCGCAGCCGACGGCGTACTCGTACGCCACCGGGTGCGAGCCGGTGTACTGGTCGTCGCCGGCACCCTCGAAGACGACGTTGCGCACGTGCGCCCGCTCGACGGGCTCGACCCGGGTCCAGGTCAGCGTGCGCCCGGCGGCCAGCGGCCAGCCCGTCTGGTAGCCGACGCGGATGTGCGTGCCGTCGACGATCCCGGTGACCTGGACGAGCCGCTGGATCTCCTTCTCGTACTTCCCGGCCCCGGCTGCGTCCGACTCGACCGCCCACCACTGGCCGACGCCGAACGCACCGGAGTCGCCGACCTCGTACACGTCGGACAGCTCGGGCAGACCGGCGCCGAGGCTGTGCTCGTGGACGGTGTCGGTGACCTTGCCGCGGAAGAACAGCACCGCGCCGAAGGGGTTGTCGTGCGCGTTCTCCTCGATGCCCTCGGTGAGCATCCGGTTGCCGCCGAAGTCCAGCTCGATGTCCGAGCGGTCGGTGGTGTGGCGGCGGGTGAAGAGCAGGTCGGTGTGGGCCTCGATGCGGTGGATGCTCTTGTCGGCGAGCATCTTGTCCAGTGCGTCGTCGGCCGGCCGCTCGGGGCCGGAGTGGCCGTAGTCGCGGAAGTCCGCGACACCGCCCTGGCGGCGGCCGTCGGTGCCGCCGCGCGCGGGGGCGGCGGCCTGGGCCGTGCCGGTGGAGGCCGCGGCGGCACCGGCGGCGGCCAGGCCGGCCAGACCGGTGATGCGCAGCATGCTGCGGCGGGCGGTGCTCGGGTGCTGCGGAACGCTCATGTCGGACTTCGCCTTCCGAGAAGGTCCGGATCGTGAGAGGCGTTCCTGCGGTGACTGCCGTGACGGCGGATGGCCTTGCGGACCGCGGGCCGCCGGCGGAGTGCCGGTGGCCGGTCCCGGGCGTGAAGGGCAGGCGCCGGGGACGGGTCCAGATCATGTCGCGCCGGTGACCGGGGGTCTCGGCGGTTGGCTGGAAAGGTACGGCCGCCCCCGCCGATCGGTCAAGGGCCGATTTTCGCGGGACGACCGCCGGACAGGCGGCGGGTGCGCTAGCGGACGGCGGTCCGGGGCGCCGTGCCGTCCGGTGCGCCGGGGGCGTCGCCGCCGTCTCCCGGCCAGCCCAGCTCGCGGCTGATCCGGTGGGCCGCGTCCCGTACCTCGCCGCCCAACTCCTGGTAGCGCCAGGCCGGGAGGCCGAGCTTGAGGCCGGTGATGCTGACCGCCCCGGCGCAGGCGCCGCGGTCGTCCCGTACCGGCGCGCCGATGCAGATGATGCCCTCGGCGTCCTCCTCGTCGTCGAGCGCGTAGCCGACGCGGCCGATATCGCGCAGATGGGCCAGGAAGGTGTCCGGGTCGGTGATCGTCCTGCCGGTGCGCCGCGGCAGGCCGTGCCGTTCGATCACGGCCGCCGCCTCCGCCTCGGGCATCGCCGACAGCAGGGCCTTGCCCAGGCCGGTGCAGTGGGGGAGTTCGCGCTCGCCCATGCGCAGGTCGAGCCGGACGCGGTGGTCGATCTCGACCTGGTCCACGACGACGGCGAGACCGCCCTCGGGCACGGCGACGCGGGAGGCCATGCCGGTACGGGTGCTGAGGTCGCGCAGCACCGGGTGGGCCAGCCGGCGCAGGGAGACCTGGGACCTGGCGCGGTCGCCGAGCCGGGCCAGGCCCATGCCGAGCCGGTAGCGCCGGCTCATGCCCTCGCCGTCGTCCGAGACCAGGCCGAAGGCGCGCAGCGTCTGCAGGGTGCCGAACGCGGTGCTCTTGGAGACGCCGCACCGCTGGGCGATCTCCGTGACGCTCAGCCCGTCGCCGGGCGGCGGGCTCGCGAGGGCCTCCAGGATCTCGGCCGCCCGCCCGACGCTCTTGACCCAGTACTTCGGCTGGCCGGCATCCGTTCTGTTCGTCATGACCGAACAGCTTAGGGGGTGAGGTCGGGGTTTCGTCGAGCCAAGGGGTTGACCGGCGCTTTTTTCGGCCGTAGAGTCTGGCTCTGTTCGGTAGGGCAGAACGGCGTTCGGAAAATCACCACTCGCCGCTCACCACTCACCGTTCACACCTTCCTGCGACGACTGCCGGGCGGATGGCGCCAGGGTTCACGGGCCGGGCAGGGCCCGTGGAACCGAGACACTCGACGCAAGGAGCACGCACCATGAGCCCAGGCCCGGACGTCACCACCGCCGGAGCCGGAGCAGCCCTCGCCGAGCGCGCCCAGCGGGTCGTGCCCGGCGGGGTGAACAGCGGCCAGCGCAGCATCCCGGGCCTGCCCGGACTCGTCGTCGCCGGCACCGGCGGCGCCCGCTTCCGCACCGCGGACGGGGCCGAGTTCACCGACTACCACGCGGCCTTCGGCCCGCCGCTGCTCGGCCACAACGACCCCGACGTGGCCCGCGCCGCCGCCGAGGCCGGCGCCGTGCTCGGCCACATGGGCGTCGGGGTCACCGAGGGCGAGATCCAGCTCGCCGAGGAGCTGTGCGCGCTGGTGCCCTCGCTGGAGAAGGTGCTGCTCACCAGCACGGGCAGCGAGGCGACGTTCCACGCCCTGCGCGTCGCCCGGGCCGCCACCGGCCGCCGGCTGGTGGTCAAGTTCCAGGGCTGCTACCACGGCTGGCACGACTCGGTCAGCCTCAACGTGATCTCCGCGCCCGACCGCGTCGGCGGCCACGACCCGATCTCCGCCGGCATCCTGCCCGAGGTCCTCCAGGCCACCCTGGTGCTGCCGTTCAACGACAGCGCGGCCGTGCGCCGCTGCTTCGCCGAGCACGGCGCCGACATCGCCGCCGTCATCGTCGAGCCCGTACCGCACAACGTCGGCGCGCTCCTGCCGCACCAGGAGTTCCTGACCACGCTGCGCGAGGAGACCGCCAAGGCCGGCAGCGTGCTCGTCTTCGACGAGGTCATCACCGGCGTCCGCCACAGTCTCGGCGGCTGGCAGCAGATCTCCGGCGTCACCCCCGACCTCACCACCCTCGGCAAGGCCATCGCCAACGGCGCCCCCGCCGGCGCCATCGGCGGCCGGGCCGACCTCATGGAGCTGTTCTCCACCCGCCCCGGCGCCCCCGCCTTCTTCGCCGGCACGTACAACGGGCACCCCTCCGTCGTCGCCGCCGCGCTCGCCACGCTGCGCAAGCTGCGCGAGGAGCCGGTCCACGACCACGTCTTCCGGCTGGGCGAGCGGGTACGCACCGGGCTGCGCACCGTCTACGAGCGCCTCGGCGTGCCCGCCGCCGTCACCGGCTACGGCTCCGTCTTCGTCACGTACTTCATGCCGGGCTACGACGGCGCCCCCGCCGGTGGCGAAGGCAGCACCCCGCGGACGTACACCGACCTGCTCGCCAACGACGCCGGACTCTTCGTCGGCTACCGCCGCCGGCTGCTGGCACACGGGATCTTCGAGCTGCCGCTGAACCTCAAGCGCAGCCACCTCTCCTACGCGCACACCGACGCCGACGTCGACCGGCTGCTGGAGGCCACCGAGGCCGCCGTCGCCGCCGCGCTCGCCGACGGCGGCGCCCGCGACCTGGAGTACGCCTCCACCATGGGCGGCGCCACGCGGGCCGCCGCCGAGACGGACGGGGCGGGCCGCTGATGCTCACCGTCGACACCACCCGGCCCACCGGCCCCGCCGGCCGGATCAGCCGCGTCGAGACCCTGATGCTGGGCACCGCCTGGCGCGACTTCGGCTACGTCCGCGTGCACACCGACGAGGGCCTGTCCGGCGTCGGCGAGATCACCCACCCGTACCGCGGCCGCGAGGTCTGTGCCCTCGCCGAGGCCATGTCCCGCCGCCATCTGCTCGGCGCCGACCCCTTCGACGTCGAGGAGATCTGGCTCCGGCTGCACCAGGGCGACTTCCTGCGCGGCGGCGACGTCGGCGGCATCGTCCTGTCCGGCCTCGACCAGGCGCTCTACGACCTCATGGGCAAGGCGCTCGGCGTGCCCGCCTACCGGCTCACCGGCGGCGCCTGCCGCGACAGCGTCCCCGTCTACGCCAACGGCTGGTACGACGGCGAGCGCGACCCCGAGGTGTTCGCCGCCAAGGCCCGCGCGACCGTCGCCAAGGGTTACGGTGCGCTGAAGTTCGACCCCTTCGGCTCCGGGCTGCACGAGCTGAGCCCCGCCGAACTGCGCCGCTCCGTCGGCCTCGTCGCCGCCGTCCGCGAGGCGATCGGCCCGGACGTCGAGCTGTTCGTCGAGGGCCACGCCCGCTTCGCCATGCCCACCGCGGTGCGGCTGCTGCACGAGCTGGAGCCGTACGGGATCGGCTGGCTGGAGGAGCCGCTGCCCTGGACGCACATCGAGCGCTACGCCGAGCTGCGCCGGCGTGCGTCGTTCCCCATCGCCGGCGGCGAGCACTTCCACGACCGCTACGAGTACAAGCAACTCTTCGCCACCCACGCCGTCGACATCGTCCAGCCCGACCTGTCCATGGCCGGCGGCCTCACCGAGGTACGCAAGATCGCGGCCATCGCCGACGCGCACGGCATGCTCGTCGCCCCGCACAACTCCAACTCGCCGCTGTGCACCACCGTCTCCGTACACGCGGCGCTCGGCATCCCCAACCTCAAGGTGCTGGAGACCTTCGACGGGCTGCTGGAGCCGTACGTCTTCGAGGCCCTGCGCGGCACGCTGCCCATCGCCGACGGCCGCATCGGCCTGCCCACGGCGCCGGGGCTCGGCGTCGAGCTGGCCGACGAGGTCTTCGCCGAGCACCCGCCCACCCACCGCTTCTGGAACATGTTCGAGGACGGCTGGGAGAAGCGGAACAGGAGCGCACCGGCGTGATCACCGACGTCCACTCCCATCTCTTCCGGCCCGGCGCGGACTTCGACGACGCCTTCCGCACCGAGGCCGCCCGCGCCCACGCGGGTGAGGTGGACCTCACGGTGCGCTGGGAGGAGTACGCGGCAGCCGCCCCCGACGACACCCGCACCATCGTCGTCGGGGGCAAGGCCCGGCGCAGCGGGCTGTGGGTCGACGACGCCGCGGTGGCCGCGTACACCGCGGCCCGCCCCGACCGGCTCGTCGGCTACCTCTCCCTCGACCCCACCCAGCCCGGCTGGCGGGACGAGCTGCGCCACGGCCACCAGGAGCTGGGACTGCGCGGCATCAAACTGATGCCGATGTACGCGGGCTTCGACCCCGCCGACGAGACGTACGACGACCTCTTCGGCTACGCCGAACGCCACGGGCTGCCGCTGCTGGTGCACACCGGCACCACGTTCGTCTCCGCCGCCCCGCTGGAGTACGCGATGCCCCGGCACCTGGACGCCGTCGCCATCCGCCACCCCGAGCTGCGCATGGTCCTCGCCCACCTCGGCCATCCCTTCGAGGGCGAGTGCCTGGCCGTCATCCGCAAGCACCCGCACGTCTACGCCGACGTCAGTGCCCTGCACTACCGGCCGTTCCAGCTCTGGCACAGCCTGCGCCTGGCGCAGGACTACGGCGTCTGGCGCAAGCTGCTGTTCGGCAGCGACTACCCCTTCACCACGGTCGACGCCTCGGTCGCCGGGCTGCGCGAGATCGCCCGGATCCCGGGGATCCCGGGACTGCCGCCGCTGGACCGGGACGAGGTGGAGAAGCTGATCCACCGGCCGGCCCTCGACCTGCTGGGGCTGTCGTGACCGGCGCGGGGAAGCGGCGGCCCGGCGCGGGGGACCGGGCCGCCGGCCGGTTCGACCTCACCGGGCGGACCGCCGTCGTCACCGGCGCCGCCCGGGGCCTCGGCCGTGCCTTCGCCGCCGGGCTCGCCGAGGCGGGCGCCGATCTGGTCCTCGTCGATCTGCCGGACGCCCCCGGGCTGGTGGACACGGCGGCGGAGGTGCGGGCCCACGGCCGGAAGGTGTGGACGTACGGGCAGGACCTGGCGCTCACCGGCGAGCTCGCCGGGCTCGCCGATCGGATCCGTGCGGCTGCCGGGCCGGTGCACATCCTGGTCAACAACGCGGGCACCGCGGCCCTGGAGCGCTTCAACGAGATCACCCCGGAGAGCTGGTCGCGCGTCATGCGCGTCAACGCCGACGCGGTCTTCTTCCTCTCGCAGCGGCTCGCCGAGCACATGGCCGCCGACCTGGTGCCCGGCCGGATCGTCACCGTCACCTCGAAGAACGCGCTCGTCGCCGAGGCGGGCCTGGCCCACTACAACGCCGCCAAGGCCGCCGCCCAACTGCTCACCGAGACCCTGGCGGTGGAGCTGGCGCCGCACGGCATCACCGCCAACACCCTGGCGCCCGGCATGGTCGACACGCCCATCGACGGCGAATTCCCGCTGGAGCGCGAGGGGTTCGAGGCCGCGTACCGCGAGCGGATCCCGCTCGGCCGTTACGCCCGGCCCGAGGAGTGCGTGGGCGCGCTGCTGCTGCTCGCCTCGGACGCGGGCGCGTACATCACCGGCGCCAGGATCGTCGTGGACGGCGGCGTGCTCGCCGACCAGATGCCGCGGATGCGCTTCATGCCCCCGTACCGCAGCGGCCTGACGCCGGACGGCGGCGCCGGGGGCGGTGCCGGAGACGGGGCCCCGGACGGGGCCGGGTGAGCGGAGCGGTCAGCCGCCGGTCAGCGGGCGGAAGGCCAGCCGCGCGCGCTTCGGCGGCACGTACACCTCCGGCAGGTCCACTTCCGGCAGCGTGACCTCCGGACCGAGGACGAAGCCCTCGCGGCGCAGCCGGTCGATCGCGGGCGCGTTGTCCGCGTCCGGCTCGGCCACCAGGCGCCGCGCCCCCTCAGCCGCGGCGAAGCCGGTGATCACCCGCATCAGCGCGGCCGTGAAACCGGTCTCCGCCGCGCCGTCCGCGGGGCCGACGAGCAGGTGGAGGCCGAGGTCGCCGGGCTCGACGGGGTAGCACTCCGAGACCCGGTCGGCGGCCGGTTCGTACGTCTGCAGCAGCGCGACCGGCGTGCCGTCGCGGAGCAGCAGGTGGGCGTGGTGGGTGGGGAGGGTGTCCATGTGCGCGTAGACGTCGCGGACGTGCGCAGGCGTCAGCCCGGCCATGCCCCAGAAGCGGGCGCGCTCCGCGGTGACCCAGCCGTGCAGCAGGCCCGCGTCCGCGTCCGGGACGACGGGCACCACGCGCACTGTGCCGAAGCCGTCGGCCTTGTGCGCGTGGCGGGGCGTCCGGTCGCGGGGTGCGGGGTCAGCGGTCGCCATGGGACTCCTTCAGGGCCTGCCAGTCGGTGTGTACGGGGATCAGCTCGCCGCGCTGCCAGGGCGCGAGCTGGTCGCGGTGGTGCGGGGCGCCGGGGACACCGCAGGCGCCGAACGGGACCACCCAGCGGCTCTGATCGCGGCGGGCGACGTCCCAGACGTAGCGGGCGGCGGGGCCGCGGGCGCACAGGTCGGTGACGCCGGGGACGGCGGCGGTGGCCAGCACGCAGTCCTGGTCGCCGGCCAGCCCCGGCCACGGCTGGCCGGGGTCGTCGGAGTCGCGGCTGCCGCCGGTGTGGCCGGGCAGCGCCTGCCAGGGCGCCAGCCGGTGTGCCTCGCCCCAGGTCGCGGGCTCGCCCGGCGCCGCCGCGGCGAGCTGCACGGCGGCCTCCTCTGCGGCGGCCCGCACCAGCGCGGGCCGGTCGATCTCCGGCAGCCGGTCGGTGGTGAGCAGGGTGCCCAGCGCGTACGCGATCCGGGTGTGGAGGTCCAGCCAGGGCAGCAGCAGTGCGGGGTACGGGGGCGGGTCGGCCAGCGGTGCCAGCGCGGGGTGTACGGCCAGGGCGCGCACGACGGCGGAGCGCAGTCGCGCGTACGCCAGCGCGTCGGCGCTGTCCGCCGCCATCCGCAGATCCCAGCGCAGCAGCCGGTCGCGCAACTCCGCGGCGGCGGGGCCGAGTCCGTCGAGCCCGGCGAGCAGACCGAGCAGCGGGCGGGCGGCGGCGGTGAAGGTGTCGGTGTGGACGGCGGCCATGTCCCCGGCGCGCCAGCTCCCGCCGCCCGCCAGCAGTTCGCGGATGCGCTCCGCGCGGTACCGCGGGGCGAACTCGGCGCCGAACGGGGCGGCCGGGCCGGGCTCGTTGGCCATGACGGCGATCCCGCCGGACACGGGCACCGACGGCATCGGCGCATGCCGCCCGCGCCACGCGTACGCCGGCTCCCACGCCGGCACGACGCCGTGCAGGTTGGCCTCGTCGCGTACCGGCACCGTCCCGGCGACGCGGTGCAGCAGCCCGCCCGCGGTGTCGGCGGCGAGCACCACGTTGACCGGCTCCGCCCAGCGGTCCAGCGCCGCGTCCACGTCGGCGACGGTACGGGCCCCGAGCAGCGCGGGCAGCGCCGGGAAGCCGAGGTCCCCGTACACCCGCGGCGGATACCGCAGGCTCAGCGCCTCCCACTCGCCGTCCGCCGCGCTCCCGGGCACCTCGGCGATCACCGGCCCGCGGCCGGTCTCGACCACCTCGACCCCGGACGCCTCCGCGCCCGCGACCTCGACGGTCTCGGTGTGCGCCGCGGCGGGCCGCCAGCCGTCGGGGCCCAGCGCCTCGACCCGTCCCGCGCGGCGGCGCAGCCGCTCGCGGTAGAGGTCCTGGTAGTCGGCCATCGCGTTGGTGACGGCCCACGCGACGCCGCCGGTGTGGCCGAAGTGCGGCAGCCCGGGGACGCCCGGTACGGCGAAGCCGACGACGTCGTACTCCGGGCAGGCCAGATGGATCTGCTGGTAGACCCCGGGGTTCTCGATGAACCGGTGCGGGTCACCGGCGATCAGCGCACCGCCCCCGGCGGTCCGCTCCCCGGACACCAGCCAGCCGTTGCTGCCCGCGGTGCCCGGCCCGTCGGTGGCGAACAGCTCCACCGCCCCGGGGCCCAGCCTCCCGGCGACCAGCCGGCGCCACAGCTTGGCGGGGAAGCCGGCGAAGAGGATGTGCGTGGACAGCCACACGGCCAGCGGCGTCCAGGGCGACCAGCGGCCGGGCGCGAGCCCGGTGGCCGCGAACTCCGGGGCCCGCGCGGCGCCCTCGGCGAGCCCGGCGTTGACCCCGTCGACGTACGAGGAGACCCAGCCCGCGGTCTCGCGGTCCTCCTCCGCAAGGCGGCGGAAGGAGCGGCGCGCGGTGTCGTCCAGCCGGACCCGGCGGGCGAAGACGTCCCAGTCGCGGGCCGCTTCGCCCAGGAAGGCGGCGGAGGTGCCGGCGGCGCGGTGCCGTTCGACCTCCAGTTGCCAGCCGCGGTCGAAGGCGGCGTTCCGCCCCTGGGCGTAGGCGAGTTCGCGGGGGTCGGCGGCGCGGAGGTGGGGGATGCCCCAGGAGTCGCGGTACACCTCGATGCTCAACGCCGTCGCCACCCTCGCTCGAAGAAACTTAGGGTAGCCTAACCAAAAAAGTCGGGTGGGGCGCGGTCGGGGGTCCGCGCCCCACCCGGTCGGGGGCCTGCCTCAGTGCCGGATGAGGGCCGTCGGGGGGCCGTACCTCATCCGGACGAGGGGCCGCCCGAGCTCTCTTCCGCGGATTCGAGCTCGCGGGGTCCGCTGCCGGCCGGCAGCTCCGTGTGCTCGTGGTCGTGTGCGACCGCGCGGTACTCCTCGATGGTCGGTTTCGGGATCTGCGTGCCGGGACCGAACATGCTGTGCGCCAGCTTGGCGCGCACCCGGTTCGTGATGCCCGCGGGTGGCCGGCGGACGCCGTTGGCGTCGGTCTCCGGGCCGAGTTCGTACGGCTGCGGCTGCTCGTGTGAGGTGAGCTTGTGCAGCTCCTCCTGCGACAGCGGCTCGTGCACCTCGATGAACTCGCCGTGCGGCAGCCGCTTGATCATGCCGGTCTCGCGGCCGTGCAGCACCTTGTCGCGGTCCCGCCGCTGCAGCCCGAGGCAGATGCGCTTGGTGATGATGAACGTGAGCACCGGGACCACGAACACCCCGATCCGCAAGGCCCAGGTGACGTGGTTGACCGAGACGTGGAAGTGCGTGGCGAAGATGTCGTTGCCGCCGCCGATGAGGAACACGGCGTACAACGCCAGCCAGGAGGCTCCGAGCGCCGTGCGCACGGGCACGTTGCGCGGCCGCTGCAGCAGGTGGTGCTCCCGCTTGTCCCCGGTGATCCACGTCTCGATGAACGGGTACGCGCCGATGACGACCAGCATGAGCGGGAAGAGGGCGATGGGGATGAACACCCCGAGCGCGAGCGTGTGGCCCCAGGCGTTGATCTCCCAGCCGGGCATGATGCGCACCATGCCTTCGGCGAAGCCCAGATACCAGTCCGGTTGCGCACCCGTCGACACTTGGTCCGGTCGATACGGCCCCACGTTCCAGATCGGGTTGATGGTCGCGATCGCCGCGATGATGGTGATGACGCCGAAGACCAGGAAGAAGAAGCCGCCGGCCTTGGCCACGTACACCGGCATGAACGGCGCGCCGACCACGTTCTTCTCGGTCTTGCCGGGGCCGCCCCACTGCGTGTGCTTGTGGTAGAAGACCAGGATCAGGTGCGCCACCAGCAGGGCGAGCATCAATCCTGGCAGCACCAGGATATGGAGCGCGTAGAAGCGTGGAATGACCTCGTGCCCCGGGAACTCGCCGCCGAAGAGGAAGAACGAGAGATACGTTCCGACCAGCGGCGTGGAGAGCGTCGCGCCCTCCACGAAGCGCATGCCCGTACCGGAGAGCAGGTCGTCGGGGAGCGAGTAGCCGAGCAGGCCCTCGAAGAGGCCGATGAACAGCATCAGCCAGCCGAACAGCCAGTTGATCTCACGCGGCTTGCGGAACGAGCCGGTGAAGAAGTGCCGCATCATGTGCACGAGCATGCCGACGACGAAGATCAGCGCGGCCCAGTGGTGGATCTGACGCACCAGGAGACCGCCGCGCACGTCGAACGAGATGTCCAGCGTGGAGGCGTACGCCTCGGACATCCGCACGCCGTTCATCGGCGCGTACGAGCCGTCGTACACGATCTCGTTCATCGAGGGGTTGAAGAACAGCGTCAAGTAGACGCCGGTGAGCAGGACGACGACGAAGCTGTAGAGGCAGATCTCGCCCAGCAGGAACGACCAGTGGTCGGGGAAGACCTTCCTGGCGTACCGGCGTCCGGCGCCGTGCAGCCCGAGCCGGCCGTCGGTCCAGTCGGCGAAACGCTCGCCGGAGGACGCCCGGGTGGGCGGACGGGTACCCATCGCGCCATGCGATGAGTCTTCCGTCTGGGTTACGGACATGCGGTTGCTCCTGCCTCCCTGGTGCACTCACACCTAAGGACAGGAACAGGCGGCCGAATGTGACATGGAACGGGGGTGGTGTGAGCCACGTCACAGCAAAGGTCAACTGCCGGGGATCTCCTGCTCGGTCCAGACGACCTTGCCGCGTCGCGAGTACCGCACACCCCAGCGGTGCGCCAGCTGGGCGACGAGGAACAGCCCGCGCCCGCCTTCGTCGTAGCTCGTGGCGTGCCGCAGATGCGGCGCCACATGGCTGGTGTCGGAGACCTCGCAGGTCAGCGTCGACTGAAGGATGAGCTTGAGCCCGATGGGACCGGGTGCGTGCCGGACCGCGTTGGCGAGGAGTTCGCTGACGATGAGTTCGGTGGGCAGCGTCAGCTCCCGCAGCCCCCAGTCGGTGAGCCGCCGGCGCACCAGGTCGCGGGCGTCGGAGAGGGCGGAGTGGTCCACCGGCAGCTGAACGGAGACCACGTGGTCCTCCGGCAGCGCCCGCAGGCGGGCCGCCAGCAGCACCGCGTCGTCGCTCGGCCGGGCGGGCAGCAGGTCGCGTACGGCGGTGTCGCACAGGTCCTGCACCGGGCGCGCCGGGTCGGAGAGCGTACGGCGCAGCCGGGCCAGCGACTCCTCGGACCGCTCGGGCAGCAGGCCGTTGGTGTAGAGCGCGAGCAGACTGCCCTCGGGCAGGTCGAGTTCGGCGCAGGCGAACGTGCCGGAGCCGCCGCCCAGCGCGGGTCCGCTCGCCGCGTCGACGACCTCGGTGCTGCCGTTGGGCCGGACGACGACCGGCGGCGGATGCCCGGCCAGCGCCAGGGTCACCCGCATGGCGATGGGGTCGTGGACGGCGTAGACGCAGGTCGCCGCGGGCGCGATCCGGTTGCGCTGCGGGTCGGCGAACGGGTCGGGCGGCTCCTGCATGAGCCGGGACACCAGCGCGTCCAGATGGGTCAGCAGCTCGTCCGGCGGCAGGTCGAGGCCGGCCATGGTGTCGATCGCCGAGCGCAGTCGGCCCATGGTCGCCGCGGCGTGCAGGCCCGTGCCGATGACGTCGCCCACCACGAGCGCCACCCGGGCGCCGGACAGCGCGATGACGTCGAACCAGTCGCCGCCCGCACCGCCGGTGCCGGGGAAGGTGCCCGGCACGTACGACAGGCCCGTCTCGATCGCGCTGTTCTCCGGCAGGTGTGCGGGCAGCAGGCTGCGCTGCAGGGCGGAGGCGGTGGTGTGGGTGCGGGTCTGGCGGCGGGCGTTGTCGACGCTCACCGCCGCCAGTTCGGTGACCTCGGTGGCCAGCCGCAGGTCGGCGTCGTCGAAGGGGGTGGGGCGCTCGGAGCGGTAGAGGGTGACGAGGCCGAGGAGCGCGCCGCGCGCGGTCAGCGGCACGAGCATGAGCGAGTGCGCGTCGTCCGCGGCGTCGGGCAGGGTCACGTGCGTGTCCTGCTCGTCGGCGGGTCCGCTCGCGGGATCCGGTTCCGGTGCGTGCTCCTGGAGGTCCCCGCCGCCGCCGACCGCGGGCACGGGGTGCGCCGGGTGCTGGATGAGCCGCGGGCGCAGGTCCGTCAGCGCGCTGGACTGCGGGGAGGCGTACGGATAGCGCACCTGCGCGCCGACCCCGTCCTCCTCCCGGTACGCCGACGGCGCCGCCGCCGCCCGCCGCAGCGCCAGTTGCTCCACCCCTTGCGACGGCGCCGACTGCTCGCCCCGCCACACCGAGTCGGCGACGTCGACCACCACCGCGTCGGCCAGCGCGGGCACGACGACCGCCGCCAGCTCCTGAGCCACCCGGCCGACGTCGAGCAGCGCACCGATGCGCGCCTCCGCGGCGTACAGCAGCTCCAGCCGGGACCGGGCCCGCCGGCGATCGGTGATGTCCCGGACGTGCGCGAGCACGGCCGCGGGGCCGCCGCCGTCACCGTCCGCCATCGGGTACGCGGAGATCGACAGCACCCGGTCGGCGTCGCCGGCCATCCGCACCCCGCGCACCGGGTCGCCGGACCTGAGCACGTGCCGCAGCAGTTGCTCCAGCTCGGCTCCGTCGGCGACCGCCCCCACGTCCCGCGCGGCCGGGGCGCTTCGTTCCCTACGCCTCTCGCCCTCCTCCGGCGGCTCCTCGGGCACTCCCGGCAGCCGGCGCGCGGAGACGTTGGCGCGCAGCAGCCGCAGCTCGGCGTCGAAGACCAGCAGCGCGGAGCGCGCCCGGGCGAAGAGGACGCCGAGCAGCAGCGCGTCGAGCTGCCCGTCGAGGGGCGTGCTCGGGTGGGCACCGGCCATGCCCCCAATCTCGCTTGCGCGGGAGGATCGCGCATCCGCACGCCCCCGCCGGCGGGGGCGCACCGCTGCCGGCTGCGACGGCCCGGGTCCGCACCCGGTTCTCCGCGGCGCGGAGAGGCGCCGGGAGCCCGTGTGGCCGTACGGGTCCGGCCCCGCCAGGTCGTCGGTCACGGTGTACGGGGCGCGCGGCGCCGGGCCCGTGGTGATCCGACCGCCGGCGCGACCGTCGCGGCACAGTGCGAACTCCGGCGATCGCGCGCGCCCTTCGGCGCCCCGGGAGGAGAAGCACGCCAGGCGCAGCCCGGTGGCCGTGACCGGGTCGCCCACGCGGGCGGGAGCGGCTGGGCCCGCAGTCGGGCCCGGCTCACCCGTTCGGGTGCCACCACCCGCCCGGCCGGTCCGGCCGGCCGCGCTCCTCCTCGCTCTCCTCGCCCCCGCTGTCCGTGGGCGTCGGGGTGGGCGTGTGCGAGGGGGAGGAGGACTGAGAGCCCGACGGGGTGCCGCTCGGCGCCGACACCGTCGCCTCGGAGGAGGCGGTCGACGACGGGCCGGCGGGCTGTGTGGAGCTGCCGCTCGGGCTGGGCCCTGGTGTCGTCGGGTCCGCCGACGCGGCCGACGGCGGCCCCGCGGGGGGCCGGTTGCGCTGCGCGCGGTCCGGCGCGCCGGCCCGCTCGGCCGGCGGGCTCGTCGCCGACGGGGTGCCGGGCGCGTCGGGGGTACCGGAGGAGTTCGTGGGCAGCGGTCCGAACGGGGCGTCGGGGCGCTCGTCGGCGCGGTCGGCGTCGGGCCGGCCGTCCCCGCCGAGCACGTTCGCCGCGACCAGCCCGCCGGAGATCGCCGCCACCCCCGCCGCCGCGAGGGCCGCGACCCGCGCCCGGGGCGGGCGCCGGCGCCGTCCCCGGCCGTGCCGGGCGCGGCCGGGGACGACGGGGTGCTCCAGCGTGCCGTCGTCCGGTGACACAGGGGCGTACGGGGCGGTGCCCGCGGACGCCGCGCGGCCCTCGGCGAACAGCTCCAGATCCCGCGGATCCGGCCCCGGTACCGCGGGTCCCGGCTCCTGGAGCGGGACGGGCCCGCCGCCCACCGGGGCGTCCGGGGCCGGAGCGGCGGCGGCGCACCGGGGCGCCCCGCCGGCGTCGTGCCACCTGCCGCAGCCCGGACAGTCAATCATGGCCACCTGACCTCGCCGTCCTTCCGTGGCGTGGAGGGGTCTGCCGACAAGTCCTCAGTCTGCCAGCGGGCAACTGCGGCTGTAGCGTACTGAATCGGTATATATGAGCGCCGCCTGAGGCCCGTCTCACACGGCGCCCACACCGGCCCCGGGAGTTACGGCACCACCACGATCTTCCGGCCCTTCCCCGAGGCGAACTGCTCCAGGGCGGCCGGGTACTGCTCCAGCGGCAGCCGGTCGCTGATGAGCAGTTCCGGGTCGAGCACGTCCGCGGCGAACAGCTCCGCCGCGCGCTCGTAGCTGTGCAGCACGGCCATCGAGCCGGTGATGGTGATCTCCTGGTTGTAGATGCGGTACGGCTCGATGGTGGCCGTCGTCGCGTAGTCCGCCACCCCGAACTGCAGGAACGTGCCGGCCTTGGCGACCCGGCCCAGGCCGTCCTGGATCGCCGCCGCGTTGCCGGTGGCGTCGATGACCACGTCCCAGCCCTCCGGCCGGCCGAACTCCTCCGGCGTGGCCGCCGCCCGGCTGCACCCCACCTTCTGCGCGGTGGCCAGCCGCTCCGGGTTGAGGTCGACCACGTCCACCGCCGCGGCGCCGGTGCGCTTGGCCAGCTCCAGCATCATCAGGCCCATCGTGCCCGTGCCGTAGATCAGCACATGGGCGGCGAGCTTGCTGTTGAGCACGTCGTAGCCGCGCACCGCGCACGACAGCGGCTCGATCAGCGCCGCGTCCTGGGTGCGTACGTGGTCGGGCAGCCGGACGCAGTTGGCGACCGGCGCGACCGCGTACTCCGCCGCCCCGCCGGCGACGGTGACGCCGATGGCGCCCCACCGCTCGCACAGGTTGCCGTGGCCCGTACGGCACTTGCGGCACTCGTGGCAGTACAGCGACGGGTCGACGGCGACCCGGTCGCCGATGGCGACCTCGGTGACGTCGCGGCCGATGCCGACGACCTCGCCCGCGAACTCGTGCCCCGGCACCACCGGCAGCGTGGGCGCGAACTCGCCCTGCAGGATGTGCAGATCCGTTCCGCACAGCCCGCACGCCGCCACGTCCACCACGACCTCGCGCGGGCCGGGGGAGGGGTCGGGGACATCGGTCACGATGACCGTGCCGGGGGCTTCGATGACGGCGGCCCTCATTTGACGGCTCCTAGGGACAGGCCCTGGACCAGCTTGTCCTGGGCGGCGAACCCGGCGGCGAGCACCGGGAGGGAGATGACGACGGAGGCGGCGCAGACCTGGGCGAGGAAGAGGCCCTGACTGGTGATGAAGCGGGTGAGGAAGACGGGGGCGGTCTCCGCCGTCACCCCCGTGAGCACCCGCGCGAACAGCATCTCGTTCCAGCTGAAGATGAAGCAGATCAGCGAGGTGGCGGCGATGCCCGGGCCGGCGACCGGGGCGATCACCCGGGTCAGCACGGTGGTGAGCCGGGCGCCGTCGATCTGCGCGGCCTCCACGATCGAGACGGGGATGTCCGCGAGGAACGACTGCAGCATCCACACCGCGATCGGCAGGTTCATCGACGTGTACAGCAGGACGAGCAGCCAGATGTTGTCGAGCATTCCGGTGTTCTTGGCGAACAGGTAGATCGGGAGCAGCCCGGCGACGACCGGCAGCATCTTGGTGGAGAGGAAGAAGAACAGCACGTCGGTCCAGCGCTTCACGCGCCGGATCGACAGCGCGTACGCGGCCGGCAGCGCCAGCGCGAGCACCAGCACGGTCGAGAAGACGCTCGCCATCACCGAGTTCAGCAGCGCCGGCCACGGGCTGGGGCCGCCGCCTGAGCCGAAGAACGTGCGGTAGCCGTCGAGCGTGAGCGACGCGGCGACCGCCGGCGGGTTGGCGGCCGCGTCGGTCTCCGCGTGCAGCGACGTGAGCACCATCCACGCCACCGGCAGGAAGAACGCGATGCCGACGAGCCAGGCCAGCAGCCCGAGCCCGGCGCTGCGGCGCCGGGCCCTGCGCAGGGCGGGCGGCAGTGCGGCGCGGCCGGTGCGGGCCGGCTCTCGGGCCGTGGCCGCTACGGTCGTGGTCATGCGCGGGACACCTCCTCCCGGAAGAGGGACGACACGACGCGCAGCGCGAAGGTCGCGATGACGATGGAGCCGATGACGACGAGCACGCCGGCGGCGGATGCCAGCCCGTACTCGTGCGCCTGGTAGAAGGTCTGATAGATCGTGTACGGCAGGTTGGCGGTGCCCAGCCCGCCCGAGGTGAGGGTGAACACGGCGTCGAAGTTCTGGACGATGTACACCGAGCCCAGCAGCACGCCCAGTTCCAGATAGCGGCGCAGATGCGGCAGCGTGAGATAGCGGAAGATCTGGAAGCCGGTGGCGCCGTCGAGCTTGGCGGCCTCCACCATCTCCGTCGGCCGGCTCTGCAGCCCGGCCAGCAGGATCAGCATCATGAACGGCGTCCACTGCCAGATCAGCGCGGCCTCGACGGCGATCAGCGGCATGTCCGACACCCAGTCCGGCTGCGGCGGCGAATCGTCTCCGAACAGCTCCGCGACCCAGGTGATGGCGCCGTTGAACAGGCCGTACTCGGGGTTGTAGAGAGCGTGCTTCCACAGCAGCGCGGCCGCCACGGGCACCAGTAGGAACGGCGCGATGAGCAGCGTGCGCACCACGCCCCGGCCGGGGAACGCCCGGTCCAGCAGCAGCGCGATGAGCAGCCCGAGCACGACGCTGACCAGGACGACGGCGGCGGTCAGCAGCGCCGTGGTCACCACCGACTCGCGCAGGCTCTCGTCGCTCGCCACCTTGCTGTAGTTCTCGAGCCCGGTGAAGCTGCGGTCGTCCGGGCGCAGCGAGTTCCAGTCGAAGAGGGAGATCACCAGCGTCGCCACGAACGGCAGTTGGGTGACGGCTATCAGGAACACCAGGGCCGGCAGCAGCGGTGCGCGGGTGGCCCAGGCCCGGGCCCCGCGGCCCGGCCGGCGGGGTGCCGGCCGGCCCGCGCGCGGGGCCGGGCGCTCGGTGCGTACGGCGGTCGGGGTACTCATCGGTCCCGGTACTCCCCGCCGACCTCCTCGGCCAGTTCCTGGGAGTTGGCCAGCGCGTCCTCGACGGACTGCTTGCCCGCGATGGCCGAGCTGATCTCCTGGGAGACCTTGGTGCCCAGATCGGAGAACTCGGGGATGCCGACGAACTGGATGCCGGGCGCGGGCCGCGGCTGCGTGCCCGGGTCGCGTGGGTCGGCGCCCTCGATCGCCTCGCGGGTGATGTCGGCGAAGGAGCCCGCGGCCTTCAGGTAGTCGGGGTTGGAGTACGTCGACGCGCGCTTGCCGGCGGGCGCGTTGGCCCAGCCCAGTTCCTTGCCGACCAGCTCCTCGTACTCCTTGCTCGACGCCCAGGAGATGAACTTCCAGGCGCTCTCCGGTCGTTCGGACGCCTTCTGCACGCCCCACGCCCAGGTGTAGAGCCAGCCGGAGGACTCGGTCTTGTCCACCGGCGCCGGCGCGTAGCCGATCGTGCCGCGGACGGGGGAGTCCTCGGCCTCCAGCGAGCCGGTGGCCGCGGTGGCGTCGTACCACATGGCCGTCTTGCCCTGGGTGAGGTTGTTCAGGCACTCGGCGTACCCGGACTGGGCCGCGCCGGCCTCGCCGTGCTCGCGCACGAGGTCGACGTAGAACTTCGCCGCCTTGGTGAACTCCGGCGATGTGAGCTGCGCCTCCCAGTTCTCGTCGAACCAGGTGCCGCCCATGGTGTTGACCACGGTCGTCAGCGGCGCGATGACCTCGCCCCAGCCCGGCAGGCCGCGCAGGCAGATGCCCTTCATGCCGGGCTCGGCGCCGTCCGCCTCGGCGGCGAGGTCGGCGACCTGCTGCCAGGTGGGCTTGTCGGGCATCTTCAGCCCGTTCTCGGCGAAGACGTCCTTGCGGTACATCAGGAACGACGACTCGCCGTAGAACGGCTCGGCGTACAGCTTGCCGTCCTCGGCGGTCAGCGACTCGCGCATCGGCGCGAGGATGTCCTCCTGGTCGAACTTCGCGTCGTCCGCGGCGTATTCGTCGAGCGGCAGCAGCCAGTCGTTCTCGGCGTAGAAGGGGACCTCGAAGTTGCTGATGGTGGCCACGTCGTACTGGCCCGCCTGGTTGGCGAAGTCCTGGCTGATCTTGTCGCGGACCTCGTTCTCCGGCAGCACGGTGAAGTTCACCTCGATGCCGGTCTTCTTCGTGAAGTGCTTGGCCGTCAGCTTCTGCAGCTCGACCATCTGCGGGTTGTTGACCATGACGACGTTGACGGAGTCGTCGCCCCCGGAGCTGCCGCCGCCCCCCGCGCCGCTGCACGCGGCGAGCAGGGCCGCGGCGGTGGCCACGGGCACGAGGGTGCGGATGGTGCGCTTGCTGCGGGTCGGAGTGAGCATCGCATGCTCCCAAAGAGGGTCGGGGGCGGGAATCAGGGCGCACGGAGCCGGGCCGCCCGGTTTGCTTCTCGTCCGGGCAGGCGTGGCGTACGCGGGTATGGGATGTGGGTTGCGGGGTTACGGGACGGGCGCCGGGCCGGTCAGGTCCTGATGACCTGCGGGCCCAGCAGGGAATAGCGGTGTGCCTCCGCGGCGGGCAGCCCGGTGTCGGTGATGATCACGTCGAACTCCGGGACCTCCGCGAAGCGGCAGAAACTCACCGCGCCGAACTTGGTGTGGATCCCGGCGAAGACCTTCCGCCGGGCCACCCGCATCGCCTGCGCCTTGACCTCGCTGACCGCCGGGTCCGGGGTGGTCAGCCCGTAGGAGCGGGAGATGCCGTTGGCGCCGACGTACGCCAGGTCGATGACGAAGCCGGCGAGCATCCTGGTCGTCCAGTGGTCCACGGTGGCCAGGGTGCTGCCGCGTACCCGGCCACCGAGCAGTAACACCGTCACCCGGTCGTCCCCGGCCAGGGCGCTCGCGGTGGCGAGCGAGGCCGTGACGATGGTCAGCGGGCGGGGCCGCGGCAGCGCCTCGGCGATGAGCTGGGGGTTGAAGCCCTCGTCGATGAAGACCGTCTCGGCGTCGCCGAGAAGCTCCGCCGCCGCGGTGGCGATGCGCGACTTCTCCGGTACGTGCATGGTCGTGCGGTACGCGAGCGTGGTCTCGAACCCCGCGCTCTCCACCGGATACGCGCCGCCGTGCGTGCGCCGGACGAGCCCGTGGTCCTCCAGGAGCGTCAGGTCACGCCGTACGGTCTCCCGGGAGACACCCAGGTCGGCGGCCAGCTTGGCGACGTCCACCTTGCCGGCGCGCCGAGCGGTCTCCAGGATGACGCGCCTGCGTTCTTCTCCGTCCACGACGACCACCTGCCTTCGCGGTTTGGCTGTGGGGGGTGCTGTCGGAGTGGCGAAGCCCTGCCCGTTCGGGCTTCCGAAGGCATTTCTACCGGCGGCGGAACCCACCGGCCAGGCTTCCTGCACCGCACGTCGTGACCGACTGTGCCCGCTTTCACCGCCGTATCGCCGCTGGGGAGCGGCAGTCGGCCGCGTTCGCCGGGTGCCGGGCGTGCCCGCCCCGGCCAGGACGCGTGCCCGTTCGGTGCCCGCTTGGGCAACGGGCGTGGATTCGGGCCCCGTTCGCTTCGGAAGGTGAACGCGGCGGGATCCGCCGGATCCATTGACGGCGCCCGCGCGAAGGAGTTCACTTTCGCACCGAAACAGGTCTGGACCAAGCTCGATACCCGGCTGACCAGTCGGGACGCCCGGCCCCAGCGGCGTCCCCCGGTCGGCAACCCCCCACCAGAGGATCGAGGCGCACCTTCATGACATCACCGAACAAACGGCGTCGGCGTACGCCCGCCGTCCTGCTGCTCGCCGCCGTCTGCGCCGGGCTGAGCTGGACACCCGGCTCCGCGGGCGCCGCGCCGGACGGCGCGCAGGCGGTGACCTTCGAAGACAACTTCGACGGACCCGCAGGTTCCGCCGTCGACGGCGGCAAGTGGCTGATCGAGACCGGCGACAACGTCAACAACCACGAGCGGCAGTACTACACCGCGGGCAACGCCAACGCCGCGCTCGACGGCCAGGGCAACCTGGTCATCACCGCGCGCAAGGAGAACCCCGGCGACTACCAGTGCTGGTACGGCCGGTGCGAGTACACCTCCGCCCGGCTCAACACCTCCGGGCGGTTCACCACCACCTACGGCCACGTCGAGGCGCGGATGAAACTGCCGCGCGGGCAGGGCATGTGGCCCGCGTTCTGGATGCTCGGCGACGACATCGGCCAGGTCGGCTGGCCGGCCAGCGGCGAGATCGACGTGATGGAGAACGTCGGCTTCGAGCCGGGCACCGTCCACGGCACGCTCCACGGGCCGGACTACTCCGGCTCCGGCGGCATCGGGGCCGGTTACTCGCTGCCGGGCGGCGAGGCGTTCGCCGACGGGTTCCACACCTTCGCCGTCGACTGGTCGCCCGACGAGATCACCTGGTCCGTGGACGGCGACGTCTACCAGACCCGTACGCCCGCGGACCTCGGCGGCAGGCGGTGGGTCTTCGACAAGCCGTTCTTCCTCATCCTCAACCTGGCCGTCGGCGGCTACTGGCCCGGCGACCCGGACGGCAGCACGTCCTTCCCGCAGCAGCTCGTCGTGGACTACGTACGCGTCACCACCCCCGACGCCGCGCAGTAGCCCGGCACGCCTACGTGTCGTAACTCTGGATCCGGCGGCCGTGGCCGCGCTCGGTCAGCGCCGCGAGGCGCGGGGCCAGCTCGGCCGCGACCTCCGCCACGTCGACGGTCAGCAGCTGCCGGTCGCGCATGAGGACCCGGCCGTCGACGACGGTCGTGCGCACGTCACCGGCGCGGGCGCTGTGCACCAGGGTGGCGGCGAGGTCGTGCACGGGCTGCGTGTGCGGCCCCGTCAGATCGACCAGGATCACGTCGGCCCGGCGGCCCGGCGCCAGCGCGCCCACCCGGTCGCCGAGGCCGACGACCCGGGCGCTCTGGGTCGTCGCGTGGTGCAGCACCTGGCGGGCGGTGGCCCAGGTGGCATCCCGCTCCGTCGACTTCTGCACCAGCGCGGTGAGCGCCATGCTCTCCCAGACGTCGAGCGTGTTGTTCGAGGCGGCACCGTCGGTTGCCAGCCCCACCGGCACGCCCGCCGCCCGCAGCGCGCGCACGGGCGTGGTGTCCCAGCCGAACTTCAGATAGCCGCGCGGCGCGGTCGCCACCCCGGCGGCCGGTGCCCGGCCCAGCAGCTCGATGTCGCCGTCCGTCAGCCCGGTGCCGTGCGCGATCAGCACGTCGGTGTCGAGGAGCCCGCAGCGCTGCAGCACCTCGATGGGCGTACGGCCGTGCCGGGCGAGGCTGGCCTCGGTCTGCTCCCGGCTCTCCGCGGCGTGCAGATGGACCAGGAGCCCGTGCTCCCGCGCGAGCCGGGCGGTGGCTTGAAGGTCGTCGTCCGTCACGGTGTACGGGGCGTGCGGCGCCAGGCACGTCGTGATCCGTCCGTCCGCGCCGCCGGCGCGGCGCAGCGCGAACTCCAGCGACCGCTCGCGCCCTTCGGTGCCCTGGGAGGAGAAGTACGCCAGGCCCAGCACCGCGCGCAGCCCGGTGGCCGTGACCGCGTCGGCGACCCGGTCCATGGCGAAGTAGTGGTCGGCGAAGGTCGTCACGCCGCCGCGGATCATCTCGGCGCAGGCCAGCAGTGCGCCCAACTCGACGTCCCGGTCGGTGAGATTGCTCTCCACCGGCCAGATCCAGTCGTTGAACCACTCCTCGGCCGGCACGTCCTCGGCGAAGCCGCGCAGGAAGACCATCGGCGCGTGCGTATGGCAGTTGACCAGCCCCGGCATGGCGACCTGGCCGCGGGCGTCGATGCGCTCGGCCGCCGGCACCCGCGCCGCCTCCGCCGCGGTCGTCACCGCCTCGACGGTGCCGTCCCGGATCACGATGCCGGCGTCCTCGGCGAAGGACACCTCGCCGCCGGGGCCGTGGACCAGCGCGGTGCACCCCTCGATCACGAGTCCTGCGGGCTCCGCGCCCGGTCCGGCGTCCGCGCTGTGCTCCGGCTGCGCCATGGTCGACTCCTCGATCGGCCCGGGGATCTCGCCGAGAACGCTACCGGCCGCGACAGACAACGCGCGGCGTGTCCGGTCCGTACGGGGACGCCCGCCGGCAACGGCCGCTGCCGCGGGCCTTGACGCGGCGCCGTCGCGAGTGGGTTCATGGGAGCGCTCCCATTCTCCGCGTCAACCGACCTGCGAGGAGCCGCACATGAGCGCACCGAGCACCACACCCCCCACCGCTCGCGGACGCCGCCGGCGCGGCCGGACCCGGACCGGACGCGCCCTGCTCGCCGTCCTGCTCGGTCTGGCCGCCGCCGTCGCCGGGTTCGGGCCGGGCGCGCAGGCCGAACCCGCCGCCGCGGCCGTGGGGCTGCGCACCGAGGGCGGGCGGCTGCTGGAGGGCAACGGCAACGACTTCGTGCTGCGCGGCGTGAACCACCCGCACGCCTGGTACACCGGCGAGCTGGACTCGCTGCGCGAGATCAAGCAACTGGGCGCGAACAGCGTCCGCGTGGTCCTGGCCACCGGCGACCGCTGGCCGCGCAGCGACGTCGCCGACGTCGACAACGTTGTCTCCCAGTGCAAGGCGAACCGCCTGATCTGCGTGCTGGAGGTCCACGACACCACCGGCTACGGCGAGGAGGGCGCCGCCGTCTCGCTCGACCGCGCCGCCGACTACTGGATCAGCGTCCGTGACGCCCTCGTCGGCGAGGAGGACTACGTCATCGTCAACCTCGGCAACGAGCCGCACGGCAACCAGGGCTACGAGCGCTGGACCGCCGACACCCGCGGTGCCATCGCCAAGCTGCGCGCCGCCGGACTGCAGCACACCCTGATGGCGGACGCCCCCAACTGGGGCCAGGACTGGACGCACACGATGCGCACCAACGCGCGCGCCGTCGCCGACTCCGACCCGCAGGGTGACACGCTCTTCTCGATCCACATGTACGGCGTCTACGACACCGCCGCCGAGATCGAGGACTACCTGACGTCGTTCACCGAGGCCGGGCTGCCCATCGCCGTCGGCGAGTTCGGGCACGACCACTCCGACGGCAATCCCGACGAGGACGCCCTCATGCGCCTCACCCGGGAACTGGGCCTCGGCTACCTCGGCTGGTCCTACAGCGGCAACGGCGGCGGCGTCGAGTACCTCGACATGGTGCGGAACTTCGACCCGGCCGCGCTGACGGACTGGGGGCGGCGCTTCTTCCACGGCCAGGACGGCATTGCGGCCACCTCGAAGGAGGCCACCGTCTACGGCGGCTGAGACCGCCGGCACCGCCACCCCCGCCCGGCGGTACGGGCCGCCCCGTACCGCCGGCCGGGCAGCGGCGCGGTCACCCCGCCGGGCCCGCAGCGTCCCGGACGCCGCTCAGCCGCCCGTGGCGCCCGGCCCGCCGAAGCTCGTGTACACCGCGGCCACGTCCTCGCCGCCGTGCCCCGCCGCCGACGCCTGCCCGTACAGCTCGCGCAGCGCCGCCAGCAGCGTCGTGTCGACCCCCGCGCCCCGGGCCGCGCCGTCGATCAGGTCGACGTCCTTCAGCGCGGCGTCGAGCGCGAACTGCGGCTCGTACGAGCCCGCGAGCATCCCCTCGCCCTTCGCGTGCGCGTACCCGCAGTCCGCCGGCGCGCCCTCGATGGCCGCCAGGAACAGCTTCGGGTCCAGCCCGAGCGCCCCGGCCAGGGCCAGCGACTGCGCCGCCGCCGCCGTGATCGAGGCGATCCAGGCGTTGCACGCCAGCTTCAGCGCCGTACCCGCGCCGACCTCCGGCCCCGTCCACACCGTCTTCACCGAGATGGCCGCGGTCAGCGGCTCGATCCGGGCGAAGACGGCCGGGTCGCCCGCGGTCAGCAGCGTCAGCCGGCCGGTCTCCGCGGGCCGCTTGGTGCCCAGCAGCATCGCCTCCACCAGCGTGCGCCCCGCCTTCGCGGCCGTCTCGGCGGCCGCCCGGGTCCCCTCGGGGCCGACGGTGGCGGTCTGCACCCACACGGTGTCCTCGGGCGACGCCGCCAGCGCGTCGCCCAGGACGGCGAGCACGGCCTCCGCGTCGTACAGCGCGACCAGCACGGCGTCGGCGTCGCGCACCGCCTCCGCCGCGCTCGGTGCGACCCGCGCGCCGTCGGCGGCGAGCGGCCGCGCGCGCTCCGGCGTGCGGTTCCACACGGTCACCTCGACGCCGCCGCGGAGCAGCGAGCGCGCCATGCCCGCGCCCATCACGCCCGTTCCCAGTACTGCTGCCTTCACCTTGCGGACTCCTCTGCCGTTGCCCTGCTGCGCGGTGCCGTTTGCGACGGGCCGCGGGTCACAACTCCTCGTGTACGTCCGGGTCGCCGCCCATGCGCCGCCGCGGCCGCCCGGCGACCGCGGCCATCTCGGCGGCCGACAGCTCGAAGCCGAAGACGCCGAGGTTCTCGCGCTGCCGTACGGGATCCGCGGACTTCGGGATGGGCACGGCGTCGAGCTGCGTGTGCCAGCGCAGCACCGCCTGGGCGGGCGTCACGCCGTGCGCCTGCGCCACCCGGGCGATCGATGGGTCGGCCAGCACGTCGGTGCCGCGGCCCAGCGGGCTCCAGCTCTCCGTGACGATGCCCTTCTCGGCGTGGTACGAGCGCAGTTCCTCCTGCGGGAAGTGGGGGTGCAGCTCGATCTGGTTGACCGCCGGCAGTACGCCCGTCTCCCGCTCCAGCCGGTCCAGTTGGGCGACGGTGAAGTTGGACACGCCGATGGAGCGTACGAGGTCCTCCTCGCGCAGCTTGATCATGGCGCGCCAGGAGTCGGTGTACAGGTCCACGCGCGGCAGCGGCCAGTGGATCAGATACAGGTCGACGTAGCCCACGCCCAGCCGCTTGCGGGACTCCTCGAAGGAGGCGAGCGTCTGCTCGTAGCCGTGGTGGCGGCCGGGGAGCTTGGTGGTGACCACGACGTCCTGGCGCGGCACGCCGCTGCGGGCGATGCCGCGGCCGGTGCCCGTCTCGTTGCCGTAGTTGAGCGCGGTGTCGACCAGCCGGTAGCCGGTCTCCAGGGCGGTGGAGACCGCCCGCTCGGCCTGCGCGTCGTCCATCGGGTACGTGCCGAGGCCGAGGGCGGGGAGCTTCGTACCGTCGTTGAGCCTGCGGACCGGGACGCTGGTCACACGTGCTCCTTCCCTTTATCGTACGGTGCGTTCAGTATAAGGCGGACTCCGGAGGCGGGCATGGGCGAAACGGGTGGGCCGCGCGCCCCGCGGGGCCGGCCGCGCAGCGAGCGGGCCAGGGCCGCGGTGCTCGCGGCCGCCACCGAGCTGCTGGTGGCCGGCGGGGTACAGGCGGTCACCATGGAGGCGATCGCCGCCCGGGCACGGGTCAGCAAGTCGACGGTCTACAAGTGGTGGCCCACGCGCGGACACGTGATGCTCGACAGCCTGGCGCACGTCACCGGGGACGCCCCCGCCCTGCCGGCCGACGGCGAACCCCTCGCCGGCGCCCTCGCCGCCGAGGTCGGCGCGCTCGTCCGGGTCTTCCGCGACACCGCCGCCGGGCCGCTGGTCGCCGACCTCGTCGCCGCCGCGCAGGCCGACCCCGGGATCCGTACCGCGCTCGACGAGCGGTGGGTACGCCCGCGCCGAGCCGCCTGTGCCCGGCTGCTCCACGACGCCGTGGCGCGCGGCGAACTGCGGCCGGACACCGACGTCGACGCCGCTCTCGACCAGCTCTTCGCGCCCGTCTACCACCGGCTGCTCTTCGGCCGCGCCCCGCTCGCCGACGGGTTCGCCGCCGCCCTCGTCCGCCAGCTCCTCGACGGCCTCGACGGCGGCCGCGGGCGAGGGGACGAAGATCGGTGATCATCCGGGCGGCAGCCCCGCACATACCCCAGTCGGTCCAAGAACTCCCTTACGTCCCAAGGCGTGTGGCCCGGTGTCCGCGGACTGGACGCGATCCCGCGGCGGGCCGTAGCGTGCTCTTCCGCGCGGGCGGACAGCGAAGGCGTGTGGTCGGCCTCCCGATAAACCGGCACCTGGGGGGTGCTTACCGAATGGATCCGTTTTGTGTGCGCCCGGCCAGAAGGCCGCGGGCGGGCTGACCCGGCATGACAGAAGCTGACGTACCGTTCGCGGAAGCGATACGCGCCGCACAGTCCGGCGACGAGACCGCGTTCGTGCATCTGTACAGAACCGTGCACCCCTGTCTCGTCCGCTACGTCGGCACACTCGTCGGCGACGCCGCGGGAGACGGCGACGCGGAGGAGGTCACCGCGGGCGCCTGGCAGGAGATCGCCCGCGATCTGCGCGCGTTCGACGGCGACGCCGTGCGCTTTCGCGCCTGGTGCGCCCGCATCGCCCGTACCCGCGCGCTGGCCCGGATGCAGCGCCGCCCCCGCGGGCACGGCCGCGGGCCGCTGCCTCCCGGCGGCGGCCCGCACCCCGAGGGGGTCCCGGGGCGGCAGGACGGCGGGCGTAGCCTTGCCCTGATCGCCTGGCTGCCGCGCGCGGAAGCCGACGCCGTCGCGCTGCGGTCGATCGTGGGGCTGGACGCCGAGCGAGCCGCCTACGTCCTCGGCACGAGCCCCGCCGCGGCCCGCTCCGCCACCCTGCGCGGTCTGCGCCTGCTGGCGGACCAGCTCGGCGACGCCGCGGCCGGCGCCTGTCCGACCGGCGCACCGGCGGGTGACGCGACCTGCACGGCCACGTGGATGCTCAGGGGTATGTGATGGGCGACGACGACCGGAACATCTGGCTCGACCAGCCCGCCGCCGAGCGGCTTTTCGCCGGCGAGCGGCTGGACGCCGGGTCCGCGGTGCCGCCCGCCGACCGGGACACCGCCGCGCGGCTGGCCGCGCTGCTGGACACCGCGGCCCGGGCCGGCCGCCCGGCGCTCGACACCGAACTGCCGGGGGAGCGGGCGGCACTGGCCGCGTTCCGCGCCGCCCGCGCCGCGGACGCCGCCGGACCGGCGGAGCCGGCCCGTGACGACGAGACGGCCGACGGCGCGGCACCGGGCGGCCGGGCGCTCAACGGCCGGGCGGTGAACGGCCGCGCCGCCAACGGCGCCCGCCCCGGCTGCGAGGCCCGCGTGCCGGGACGGCGGGTACCCGCCGAGCCCGTGGTACGGCTCGCACCGTCCGCCGCGGGCGCCGCGCCCGTACGCCGTACGCCCCGGCGGCTGGGGCGCCTGCGCACCGCCGCCGCGGTCACCGCGGCCGGCTGCGTGCTCGGCGGCGTCGCGCTCGGGGCCGGCGCGGTCCTGCGTACGCCCCCCGCTACCCCGGGCCCGTCCGTGGGACCCGCCGTCTCGCCGTCGGCCACCGCCGACCCGGAGCGTACCGGCGACGACTCCGCCGACGAGGGCGTCGCTTCCGCGGGCGGCAGCCGGGTCGACGACAGACCCGAGGGCAGACGCGACGAGCCGGACACCGGCACGGCGCCCGGCGGCGGCGCCGACGGCGCGGAGCCCGAGGGCACGCAGGACGAGGACGCCGGCCAGGGCGGCGCCGGGCAGGGCCGGGAACAGGGCGCGCCGGGCAAGTCGGTGGAGCGGCAGTGCGAGGCGTTCCTCGCCGAACGCGACGGCGGGGCGAACCTCAACGAGAACAAGTCCTGGAACCGGCTCGTCCGGGAGGCCGGCGGCAAGAAGGCCGTCGCCGGCTTCTGCGAGAAGCACTTCGGCGACGGCGGTCACGGCGACGGCGGCCACGGTGACCACGGCGGCGGCAGCGGCGACCACGACGAGGACGACCAAGGCGACGAGGACGACTGAGCAGGCGCCGCCGCCGGCATCCGCCGCACGCGGCACCCGGCCCGTACACCCCTCACTCGAACTGCGTCAGCACCATCGTCACCAGCCACAGCACGATGGCGCACCCGATCGTGACGACCGGCCAGCTCCGCGCCGTCTCGCCCAGCGGATGCCGCCGGCGGACCGACGTCCACACCACCCAGAACGCCTCCGCCTCCGCGGGCTCCACGCGCTCACCGTCCAGCAGCCACAGCGTGGGACCGTCGCCGCCCGGCGCCGGTAACCCCGAGGGCGCACGGTCGTCGCGCACCTGCTCGACCTCCTTCACCAGCCGGCCGCCGCAGTAGCTCTCGCGTCGGATCAAGGGGGGCGTTCCTCTCGGTGGCGGATGCGGCGAAATGATGATGCACGGACAAGGAAGCCGATCATAAGGTGGGCCGGTGACAGCAGACGAACGCGAGCGCCTGCGCGCGACCTTCACCGAGGCGCCTGAGCTGTACGACCGCGCCCGTCCCCGCTACCCCATCGGGATGTACGAGGACCTCGACGCCGCCGCGCCCGGCGGGCTGGGGCCGGGCTGCCGGGTGCTGGAGATCGGCTGCGGCACCGGGCAGGCGACCGTGCCGGCCGCCGAGCGCGGCTGCCGGGTGACCGCGGTGGAGCTGGGCACGGAGATGGCGCGGGTGGCGCGCCGCAACCTCGCCCGGTTCCCGGACGTGCAGGTCGAGAACGCGACGTTCGAGGAGTGGCCGCTGCCGCCGGAGCCGTTCGACGTGGTGCTCGCCGCCACCGCGTTCGCGTGGGTCGACCCCGTGGTGCGGGTGGCGAAGTCGGCCGACGCGCTGCGCCCGGGCGGGGTACTGGCCACCGTCCGTACCCACCATGTGGCCGGCGGCACCGGGGAGTTCTTCGCCGCGGCCCAGGGCTGCTACGAGCGGTTCGACCCGGCGACGCCGCCCGGACTGCGGCTGCGGCCCGCGTCCGCCATCCCCGAGGACCGGGACGACCTCCGCGGCGAGGAGCGCTTCGCGGCGCCGGTCTTCCACCGGTACGAGTGGGAGCTGCCGTACTCCACCGCGGAGTACCTCGACCTGCTGCGCACGTACTCCGGCCACCGCGCGCTGCCGGCGCCGGCCCGGGACGCGCTGCTGGCCTGCCTCGCCGGCCTGATCGACGGGCGGCACGGCGGCCGGATCGTCAAGCGCTACCTGACCGAGCTGCGGATCGCCCGCCGCACCGGATGACGTACCGTCAGCCGTCCCGGTAGCGCAGCAGCAGCATCGCCGCGTCGTCGTGCAGCGGCGCCCGGACGTGCTCGATCACGTCCTGGCGCAGCGCGGTCAGCGCCCCCTCCGGGTCGGGGTCCTTGAGCAGCCCGGCGCGCTGCTCCAGCGGGTAGAAGGCCCCGGCACGGTCGCGGGCCTCGGTGACGCCGTCGGTGTAGAACAGCAGTTGGTCTCCGGGCGCGAACCCCGCCGTGTGCGGCTGCGGCTGGGCGACGCCGTGCTCCCCGAGACCCAGCGGTAAAGCCCGCTGCGGCGGCGCGAGATAGCGCACGTCGCCGTCCTGGCGCACCGCCAGCGGCGCGGGGTGCCCGAAGTTGAGCAGCGTCACTTCCTGGCCGGAGCCCACCTCGGCGAGTATGGCGGTGACGAACTTCTCGCCGCCGAGCTGCCGGTCCAGCGCCCGCTCCAGCCGCTCCCCGACGACGGTCAGGTCCGGTTCGTCGTACGCCGCCTCGCGGAAGGCGCTGAGCACCACCGCCGCGGTCTCGACCGCTTCGAGACCCTTGCCCTGCACGTCCCCCACGATCAGCCGGACGCCCGCCGGCGAGGTCACCACCTCGTACAGGTCGCCGCCGATCCGCGCCTCCGCCACCGCGGAGGTGTACGAGACCGCCGCCCGCAGCCGCCCCGCGCTGCGGGGCACGGGACGCAGCAGCACGCGCTGCGCCACCTCGGCGATCGACCGGACGCTCGCCAGCTCCTCCTCGCGGCGATGTCGCATCCGCACGGCGAGCAGCGCGGCGACCGTGACGCCGACGACGGACAGCAGGGCCACGTAGCCGCGCCGCGATTCGAACATCACGTCGGAGATCCCGAGGAGGACGCAGAGCACGAGCGCGATCCCGCCGACGAACACCGTGCGCTGCCAGCCCCCGACCAGGCCGGCGAAGGCCGGCCCCAGCGAGACCAGGGGCAGGAACCCGACGTCGGGCCCGGCGGTGACGTCCACGACCGCGACGCAGCCCATGACGGCGTACGGCAGCGCGTTCAGCGTGCGATGATGCGGCAACTTCCGGTCGGTCATGCGCTACTCGCTACTCCAGCCGCTGTTCGGCTCTGCACCTCGGACGGCGCGGAGATACAGCCCCCGTCGCGGCCGGCCCCCACCCCGTGAGGCTAGGCAAGGATCGGCCCATCCGGGACCGATGCGGCCGAATCGTTGTCTGTCCGGCACCGGGTTCGGCGTGCCGGCCCCCGTACGGTCGGGGCAAAACACCCGCAACCGGGCGGCGTGCGACGGATTTTCCGCCGGACGTGGCCGGATCCGAACGAGTTGCGGTCGAAGCAGGTCGCAACGTGAACGAACCGCCATTGTCCCGCAGGCGCGGCGCGGCCGTCATGGGTCCGGTCGGGGTAGTGGCGGGCGGCTTGCGGGCGGCTTGCGGGGCGGGCGCCCGCCCGGCGCTCTCGTTCGCGATCCCATGCTGAAGCAGTCACTCCGGTACAACGCGGAGTTGTTCAAGCGGGCGTGTTCGTTGTTTGAATCGCTCCCCGACCTGGGGATTTGATGGCGCTTCTGACAACGCCCCGTTGTGTGAGGAGCCGTCGTGGCCAAGCCGCCTTTTACGCATCTGCATGTGCACACGCAGTATTCGCTGCTGGACGGGGCGGCGCGGTTGAAGGACATGTTCGCGGCGTGCCGTGAGATGGGGATGTCGCATATTGCGATGACGGATCACGGGAATCTGCACGGTGCGTATGACTTTTTTGCGCAGGCGTCGGCGGCGGGGGTGACGCCGATCATCGGTATCGAGGCGTATGTGGCGCCGGAGTCGCGGCGGAACAAGCGGAAGGTGCAGTGGGGGCAGCCGCATCAGAAGCGTGATGACGTGTCGGGTTCCGGTGGGTATACGCACAAGACGATCTGGGCGTCTTCGCGTACGGGTCTGCACAATCTGTTCCGGTTGTCGTCGGATGCGTACAAGGAGGGGTGGCTGCAGAAGTGGCCGCGGATGGACAAGGAGGTGATCGCCGAGCATGCCGAGGGGTTGATCGCTTCTACGGGGTGTCCGTCGGGTGAGGTGCAGACGCGGTTGCGGCTGGGGCAGTTCGACGAGGCGCTGGCGGCGGCGGCGTGGTATCAGGAGGTGTTCGGGAAGCAGCGGTATTTCCTGGAGCTGATGGATCACGGGATCGAGATCGAGCGGCGGGTGCGGGACGGGCTGCTGGAGATCGGGCGGAAGCTGGGGATTCCGCCGCTGGTGACGAACGATTCGCATTACACGTATGCGCAGGAGGCGGGGGCGCATGATGCGTTGCTGTGCATTCAGACGGGGAAGAATCTTTCGGATCCGGACCGGTTCAGGTTCGACGGGACGGGTTATTACCTGAAGTCGACCGAGGAGATGTATGCGGTCGATTCCTCGGACGCGTGGCAGGAGGGGTGTGCGAACACGCATCTGGTCGCGGAGCAGATCGACACCGAGGGGTGGTTCGAGAAGCGCGACCTGATGCCCCGGTTCGAGGTCCCCGACGGCTACAGCGAGGTCACCTGGTTCCGCGAGGAAGTGTGGAACGGCATGCGCCGCCGCTACCCGGACGGCTGGGACGAGAACTACCGCAAGCAGGCGGAGTACGAGATGGACGTCGTCATCCAGATGGGGTTCCCGGGATACTTCCTGGTGGTGGCGGACTTCATCATGTGGGCGAAGAACAACGGGATCGCGGTCGGTCCGGGCCGCGGCTCGGCGGCGGGTTCGCTGGTCTCGTACGCGATGGGGATCACGGACCTGGACCCGATCGAGCACGGGCTGATCTTCGAGCGGTTCCTGAACCCCGAGCGGGTCTCGATGCCGGATGTGGACATCGACTTCGACGAGCGCAGGCGGGCGGAGGTGATCCGCTACGTCACGGAGAAGTACGGGGCCGACAAGGTCGCGATGATCGGCACGTACGGGACGATCAAGGCCAAGAACGCGATCAAGGACTCCGCGCGGGTGCTCGGGTATCCGTACGCGATGGGCGACCGCATCACCAAGGCCATGCCCGCCGACGTAGGCGGCCACGGCATCGACCTCGCGGGCATCACCGACCCCGCACACCCCCGCCACGCCGAGGCCGGCGAGGTCCGGGCGATGTATGAGAACGAGCCGGACGTGAAGAAGGTGATCGACACCGCGCGGGGAGTGGAAGGACTCGTGCGGCAGATGGGCGTGCACGCGGCCGGCGTGATCATGTCCAGCGAGCCGATCGTGGACCACGTACCCGTATGGGTGCGCCACAGCGACCAGGTGACGATCACACAGTGGGACTACCCGACGTGTGAATCGCTCGGCCTGCTGAAGATGGACTTCCTCGGCCTGCGCAACCTCACCATCATGGACGACGCCGTCAAGATGGTGAAACAGAACAAGGGCCGGGACATCGAGCTGCTGTCGCTCCCGCTGAGCGACGCCAGGACCTTCGAACTGCTGGGGCGCGGTGACACCCTCGGCGTCTTCCAGTTCGACGGCAGCGCGATGCGCTCGCTGCTCCGGCTGATGCGCCCGGATCACTTCGAGGACATCACCGCCGTCACCGCGCTGTACCGGCCGGGCCCCATGGGCATGAACTCGCACATCAACTACGCGCTGCGCAAGAACGGCCGCCAGGAGATCACTCCGATCCACCCGGAGCTCGAAGAGCCGCTGAAGGAAGTCCTCGACATCACCTACGGGCTGGTCGTCTACCAGGAACAGGTGCAGAAGGCCGCGCAGGTCCTCGCCGGCTACACCCTCGGCCAGGCCGACCTGCTGCGCCGGGCGATGGGCAAGAAGAAACAGGAAGTGCTCGACAAGGAGTTCGTCCCCTTCCGCGACGGCTGCCGCGAGCGCGGGTATCCGGACGAGGCGGTGCAGGCGGTCTGGGACGTCCTGGTCCCCTTCGCCGGTTACGCGTACAACAAGGCGCACGCGGCGGCGTACGCGCTCGTGTCGTACTGGACGGCGTATCTCAAGGCCAACTATCCCGCCGAGTACATGGCCGCGCTGCTCACCTCCGTGCGCGACGACAAGGACAAGTCCGCGGTCTATCTCAACGAGTGCCGGAAGATGGGCATCAAGGTGCTGCCCCCGGACGTCAACGAGTCCGACGCCGACTTCACGCCCCGCGGGGACGACACGATCGTCTTCGGCCTCTCGGCCGTCCGTAACGTCGGCCGGAACGTGGTGGACTCCATCGTGCGCGGCCGGCAGTCCCTGGGCCCCTATGTCTCCTTTCCCGACTATCTCGACAAGTCCGAACCGGTCGTCTGCAACAAGCGCACCACCGAATCGCTGATCAAAGCGGGCGCCTTCGACGCCCTCGGGCACACCCGCAAAGGTCTCCTCGCCCGGTACGAGCCGATGATCGACGCCGTCGTCCAGGTCAAACGGAAGGAGGCGGAGGGGCAGTTCGACCTCTTCGGCGACATGGGCGGGGCAGGATCGGCCGACGAGCCGGGCTTCGGGCTCGACGTGCAGTTCGCGGACGAGGAGTGGGAGAAGTCCTATCTGCTCGCCCAGGAACGGGAGATGCTCGGCCTCTACGTCTCCGATCACCCCCTCTTCGGCATCGAGCACGTGCTGGGCGACAGGGCCGACGCCTCCATCGCCGCGCTCAACGGCGGCGACCACGCCGACGGGGCCATCGTCACCATCGGCGGCATCATCTCCGGACTGCAGCGGAAGATGACCAAGCAGGGCAACGCCTGGGCCATCGCCACCGTCGAGGACCTCGGCGGCTCCCTCGACTGCATGTTCTTCCCCGCCACCTACCAGCTCGTGGCCTCGCAACTCGTGGAGGACGCCATCGTCTTCGTCAAGGGCCGCCTCGACAAGCGCGAGGACGTGCCGCGGCTGGTCGCCATGGAACTCGCCGTCCCCGACCTCAGCACCGCGGGCGAACGCGCCCCCGTCCGCCTCGACATCACCGAGGCCCAGGTCACGCCCGAGTCCGTGGGCCGGCTCAAGGCCGTGCTCCAGGCCCACCCCGGTCCGTCCGACGTCCACCTGAGGGTGCGCGGCCGGACCCGTACGACGGTCTACCGCCTCGGCCACCGCATCGCGCCGCGGCCGGAGTTCTGGGCGGACCTGAAGGCGGCGGTCGCGGTGAGCCGGGAGCCCGGCGCATAGCGCGTGCCGCGCCGGTCACGGGTGCGGCGCCGCCGCCTCCGCGCCCGTGTGCAGGACGTCGTGCTCCCAGCGCGACCGCGGCTGGGTGTGCAGCCGCCAGTAGTGCTCCGCGATCACGTCCGGGTCGAAGCCCGTGCCGGGCGCGACCACGCCGTCGACCGTCACCGTCGCGACATGGACGCCGTCCGGCCCGTACTCCAGGTCGAGCAGTTGGGCCAGTGTGCGCACGCCCGCCTTTCCCAGCGAGAGGCTGACGTACGGCGCCTTCGGCTCGGGCATGCCCCCGGTGATCAGGAACGAGCCGGCCCCGCGCCGGGCCATCGCCGGGGCCAGGTGCGTCGCCGCGGTGATTGCGCCGCCGACGTTGACGGCCCAGGCGTCCAGCAGGGCGCGCTGCGCCAACTCGCCGAGCGCGTCGCCGCGTATTCGGGCCGCGTTGTAGACGACGGCTTCGGGCACGCCGAACCTGTCGGTCGCGGCGTCGAGCGCGGCGCGCAGCGCCGCCTCGTCGGTGACGTCGGCGGGCAGCGCCAGCACTCCGTATCCCGGCGGCACCCCCGTACCCGCTGCGGCGACCGCCTGCTTCACCGCCTCTGCGACCGGCGTGAGCGTACGCTCCGAACGCGCCACCAGCGCCACGGGCAGCCCCTCCCGGGCGAACCGGCGGGCCACCGCCGCGCCGATCCCGGGACCCGCCCCGATGACCACTGCTCCTGCCATGACCTCTCCTCACTCTACCCGCGGATGATCGGCGGTGTCCGCGACGTTAAGGCGTGACACCGGTGTGAAGGTCAAGCGAGAAGGCGGGACGGCATGAGGATCGGCGAGTTGGCCCACCGGACCGGCGTGAGCCGCCGGCTCCTGCGCTACTACGAGGAGCAGGGCCTGCTGCACCCCGTCCGCCTGTCCAACGGCTACCGCGAGTACGGCGACCGCGACGTCGCCACCGTGCGGCACATCCGCGTGCTGCTCGACGCGGGCCTGGGCACCGCGGTCATCACGAGGATCCTGGACTGCGTCGACGACGGCCCCGTACGCCGCCTGGTGACGACCGGCTGCCCGGGCGTGGTGGCCCGGCTCAGCCGGGAGCAGGCCAGGATCACCACCGCCATCGAACGCCTCGACCGCTCCCGGCAGATGCTCGACAGCCTGCTGGACCCTGCGGTGCCGGACCCCGGCAGCGGGCCGCGGGCGACCTGAACGCGTGCGCGCCGCCCGCGGTGGGCGGTGGCCGGTGACGCATCCGGACAACGGCCACCGGGCTCCGCGGACCGTAACTGCCGTCCGCCCGCCGTGCCTGGCGCGTCCACCGGACCGTTTCGGCGTCAGTGCGGCGTCGGCCGGCCGCTGGCGGCTTCGTACCAGGCCAGGGAGCCGCTGATGCGGGTCGCCAGGGCCGTCTCACGGCGGCGGGTGGCGCCGTCGAGGGCCTCGCGCAGGTTGGCGATCTCCGCGTCCAGCCGGCCGATCCAGCGCTGCCGCGCATGTCCCGCCCGCTCCGCCTCGGCGCACTCGGCGAGCCGGGCGTAGTAGTCGTCGCGGCGCCGCAGCACCTCCGCCGTCTCGCCGGCCTCCTCCAGCCGCTCCCAGGCGTACGCGGCGACCGTCTCCAGCAGCCGGAAGCGCTCGCCGTCCCGGGAGACCAGCGACCGGTCGACCAGCCGGGCCAGCAGCCCCGGCACCTCCTCGGCCGTCAGGCCCGCGGGCGGCACCTGCTCGCCGCCGGCCTCGATGGCCACCCCGGCGTCCGGACCGGCGCCGGTGTCCGCGCAGACGTAGATCGCCCCGCTCAGCGTGCACCCCGCGCCGTGCACCGCCAGCCGCCGCAGCGCCGCGCGCTCGCGGTCGTCCAGCAGCCGCCAGCTCCACTCCAGGGCCGCCCGCAGCGTCCGCTGCCGCTCCGGCAGGCCGCGCGGGCCGTCGTCCAGGAGCCGGAAGCGGTCGTCGAGCCCGGCGGCCAGACCCCGTACACCCAGACCGCGGACGCGGGACGCGGCCAGCTCCAGGGCCAGCGGAATGCCGTCGAGCCGGCGGCACACCTCGGCGATGTCTCCGGCGTTTCCGGCACCGAGCGCGAAGCCAGGCGCCGCCGCCGCGGCGCGGTCGGCGAAGAGCCGCACCGCGTCCGCCTCGGTCAGCGGCGCGACCGCCCGTACGACCTCGCCCGCGACGCCCAGCGGCTCCCGGCCGGTGGCCAGCACCCGCAGCCCGGGTGCCGTGCGCAGCAGCCGGTCGGCGAGCTTGGCGGCCTGGTCGACGACGTGCTCCGCGTTGTCGAGCAGCAGCACCGCGGGCCGGTCCCCCAGCGCCGCGGCGATCCGGTCCTCGTCCGGTACGCCGAACGCCGTCGCGACCACGTCGGCCACGCTCCCGCCGCCGGCGCCCGCCAGTTCGGCGACGTAGCCCGGCTCCGGGCGGTCGCCCAGGAGCGCCAGCGCCAGCCGCGTCTTGCCCACGCCGCCCGGGCCGGTGAGCGTCACCAGCCGCTCCCCGTCGAGCAGGGGCCCGAGCTCCGCCAGCTCCGCCGCCCGGCCGACCAGCGGCGTCAGCGACGCGGGCAGCCGCGGCGGGCGCAGCCGGGGCACCGCGGGCGGCGCGGCGGCCAGCGCCTCGTCGCCCGCCAGGATCCGCTGCTGCAGCCCTGCCAGCTCGGGGCCGGGGTCGAGCCCGGCCTCCTCGCGCAGCCGCACCCGCAGCGCGCGGTAGGCGGCCAGCGCCTCGCTCTGCCGGCCGGAGCCGTACAGCGCCCGCATCAGCAGCCCGGTCAGCCGCTCCCGCACCGGATGGGCGCCCACCAGGTCCGTCAACTCCGCCACCAGCGGGCCGTGTTCGCCCAGCTCCAGGCGTGCCTGCGCCAGCTCCTCCAGCGCGGTCAGCCGCTGCTCCTCCAGCCGCGCGGCGGTGGCGCGGGCGAAGGGCGCGTCCTCGTACGGGCTGAAGGCCGGCCCGCGCCACAGCGCCAGCGCCTCGGTGAGCAGGTCGGCGGCGCGCGCCGGGCCCTGCGCCGTACGGGCGCGCCGGACCAGCTCCGCGAAGTCCCCGGCGTCCGTGGTGGCCTGCAGCACATACCCCGGGGCGCCCGAGACCACCAGCTCCCGCCCGCCCGGCTCGGCGTCCCCGAGCGCCCGGCGCAACTGGGAGACCTTCGCCCTGAGCGCACCCGTGGGCTTCCCGGGCGGATGGGCGCCCCACAGATCGTCCACCAGCCGCCACTGCGGCACCGGCCGCCCCTCGTGGGCGAGGAGCGCGGCCAGCAGCACGCGTACCTTCAGCTCCGGGACCCTGACCGGCCGTCCGTCGTCGGTCCAGACCCGCACGGGACCGAGCATTCCGAAGCGCATGACACCACCATAAGCAAACCCGAACACCGCGCGGCGACCGTGAACCCATGACGACGACCACCGCCACGAAGGCCGGGCCCCGGGCATGGCTCGGCCTGAGCGTTCTCGCCCTGCCCATGCTGCTCGCCTCGGTCGACAACAGCGTGCTCTACCTCGCGCTGCCGCATCTGACCGCGGATCTGGAGCCGTCCGCCACCCAAGTCCTGTGGATCATGGACGTCTACGGGTTCATGATGGCCGGCTTCCTCATCACCATGGGCACCCTCGGCGACCGGATCGGCCGTCGCCGCCTGCTCACCTTCGGCGCCGCGGCCTTCGGCGCCGCGTCGGTGCTCGCCGCGTACGCCGTGAGCGCGGAAATGCTCATCGCCGCCCGTATCCTGCTCGGCATCTCGGCCTCCGCGCTCGCGCCCTCGGCGCTGGCCCTGGTCGGCACCATGTTCACCGACGCGCGCCAGCGCGCCCTGGCCATCGGCGTGTTCACCGCCTGCTTCATGGGCGGGGCGGCGCTCGGCCCGGTCGTCGGCGGAGTGATGCTGGAGAACTTCTGGTGGGGCTCGGTCTTCCTGCTCGGCGTGCCGGTGGCGCTGCTGCTGGTGCTCACGGCCCGGCCGCTGCTGCCGGAGTCCGGCGGCGAGGGGGGCGGGCGGCTCGATCCGGTGAGCGTCGCGCTGTCGCTGCTGACGGTCGTTCCGCTCGTGTACGGGCTGAAGGAACTGGCCGATGAGCCGGACGCGCGCGCGGGCCTGGCCGTCGCCGCCGGGCTCGCCTTCGGCTACGCCTTCGCCCGCCGCCAGCTCCGGCTGGCGGAACCGCTGCTCGACCTGCGGCTGTTCCGCAACCGGTCGTTCTCCGCGGCCCTGGTGGTGCTGCTGTTCACGATGCTCGTGCAGGGCGGCACGTACTTCTTCTTCAGCCAGCACCTCCAGATGATCGAGGGCTTCTCGCCGCTGAAGGCAGGGTTCTGGATGGCGCCGCCGGCGCTCGCGCTGGTCGCCGGTTCGCTGCTGGCGCCGGTGGTGGCGCGGACGGTGCGGCCCGCGGTCGTCGTCGGCGCGGGCCTGGCCCTCTCCGCGGCCGGGTTCCTGTACGTGGCCGTCAGCGACGACCTCGTACCCCTGGTGATCGGGTTCACGCTGGGTTTCCTCGGCGCCGCGCCCGTCGGCGCGCTGGGGCTGAACCTCATCGTGGGCACGGCGCCCGCGGAGAAGGCCGGCTCCGCCTCGGCGACCGCGGAGAGCAGCGGCGAGATGGGCGTCTCGCTGGGCGTCGCCCTCTTCGGCAGCCTCGGCGCCGCCGTCTACACCTCCGGATTCGACCTGCCCGCGGGTGCGCCGGAGCGGGCGGGGGAGTCGCTGGCCGACGCCGACGCGGCGGCCGCCGCGCTGCCGGAGCGCCTCGGCGGCGAGCTCCTCGACGCCGCCCACGCGGCCTTCGGCTCCGGGATGACCGCCGTCGCCGTGGCCGCCGCCCTGGTCTGCGGGGGCCTCGCGGTGCTTGCCGCCGTGCTGTTGCGGCACCTGCGCCCGATCGGCGCGGAGGACGGCGACGGCTGACGCGTACGGCGGCGGGTCAGGGCTGCGTCGCCGCCCGCTCGGCGGCGCTGCGCAGCACGCAGAACTCGTTGCCCTCGGGGTCGGCGAGGACGGCCCAGCCCGTCCCGTCCGGGTTGCGGTGGTCGGCGACGAAGGACGCGCCGAGGCCGAGCAGCCGCTCGACCTCCTCCTCGCGCCGGGTCTGCGGGCGCAGGCACAGATGGATCCGGTTCTTGCCGGTCTTCCGCTCCGGTACCTGGTTGAAGTGCAGCACCGGACCCTCGGGCAGGAGCACCTGCGTCTCCGGCGAGCCCGGTCCGTCCTCCGGATGGACCGGGCTGCCGGTCACCTTGCTCCAGAAGAGCGACAGTTCGTAGGCGTCGGCACAGTCGATCGCGATGTTCTGCACTACCGAGGTCATGGACGCACCCTGCCCCAGGACCCCGCACGCCGCCACCGGATTACGCCCCCGGCGGCGCACTGCCGTCAGGCGGACTCCGCCGCCGCCAGCCACTGGTCCTCCGTGGTGCCGCGACGCCAGTAGCCGGAGAACGTCACCGCCCCGCGGTCGAAGCCCCGTTCGCGCACCAGCTGGCGGCGCACCGCCCTGACCGTCGCCGACTCCCCGGCGATCCAGGCGTACGGCGTGCCCCCGGGCAGCTCGGCGGTCCCGAACGGCGTCCGGCACCGGGGCGTCCCGGGCCGCGTACGAGCCAGGTGACCTCCGCGTCCGCCGCGGTCGCCGGCTCCAGGCGGTCACCGGCGTCGGCCACCTCGATCCACGCGCGTACGGGCATGCCCGCGGGGAGCGTCGCGAAGGTGCCGGCGACGGCGGTTCAGCGCGGCGTTCCCGGCTCGCGCAGCGGGCCCAGCAGCAGCAGCCCGAGCGCCGGCAGGGCGATCAGCGGGCTGAGCGCCACGGTGAGCGAGGTCGCGTCCGCGAGTACGCCGATGAGCGGGCTGCCCAGTCCGCCCGCGCTCACGGCCAGCCCCAGCGTGACGCCGCCGGCGGTGCCGACGTGCCGGGGCAGGTAGTCCTGGCCGAGCGTGATGTGCAGAGAGAACGGCACGTACAGCCCCGCGGAGGTGAGGGCCACGAAGACGTAGACGGCGGGCCCCGGTACGAACACCACGCCGGCGACCGCCGGGCCGGCCAGCGCGTACGACCACCGCACCACCGGCAGCCGCCCGAACCGTGAGGCCAGCCGCCCGCCCGCCACCGTGCCCACCGCACCGCCCAGATACAGCACGAACAGCGCCGCCGTGCCCGCCGCCGTACCGCCCGCCGTGCGCCCGGGCACGTACAGCGAGACGAACGCGCTCAGCCCCACGAACACCACCGACCGGCACACCACCGCCCCGGTCAGCCGCGCGAACGACGCCCAGTCGTCCCGTCCCCCGGGTACGCCCGCCGGGCCCGCGCCGTCCGCCGGCCCGTCCTGTGCGTACGGCCGCAGCGCACGCAGCGCCGCCGCGCACAGCGCCGCGCCCGCCAGCGCCGGCAGCACCAGCAGCGGCGAGGCCCGCAGCCCGCCGGCCGCGGCGACGGCGGCCACCAGCGGGGGAGCGGTGGCGAAGCCGAGGTTGCCGCCGAGGGAGAACCAGCCCATCGCGGTGTGGCTGCCCGCGCTCGCCCGCCGCGCCACCCGGGCGGCCTCCGGGTGGTAGGCGGCGACCCCGATGCCCGACAGCGCGACGACGGCGAGCGTCACGGCGTACGAGCCGAAGACCCCGGCCAGCGCCACCCCCGCGCCGGCCGCCAGCGTGCTCACCGGCAGCAGCCACGGCAGCGGCCGCCGGTCGGTCAGCACCCCGAACAGCGGCTGCACCACCGACGACAGCAGCGAGGCCGCCAGCACGACACCGGAGGCCGCGGCGTACGTGTACGCCCGCTCGGCGACGAAGAACGGCACCAGCGCCGCCACCGCCCCCTGGTACACGTCGACGCAGGCGTGCCCCACGGACAGCAGCGTCAGGGGCCGGACACGGGCGGCGCGGGGTTCGGGCATCCCCCGATCGTCACCGAGTCGCCCCTGGCGAACTTCCGATAAAATGCCAATCGATGCCGGATATCCGCCACACCCCCGAGGCGCCCACGCGGGCCAGGACGCTTGCCGCGGGCGAGCGCATCGACGCGCACCGGCACGACGACCACCAACTCGTCTACGCCGGCGCCGGCGTGCTCGCCGTCACCACCGACGCCGGCACCTGGTTCGCGCCCGGCACCCGGGCCCTGTGGGTGCCCGCGGGCTGCGTCCACGCCCACCGCGCGTACGGCCACCTCGACCTGCACCTGATCGGCGTGCCCGCGGCCACCGACCCCCTCGGCCTCGGCGCGCCCGGCGTGCTGGCCGTCAGCCCGCTGCTGCGTGAACTGATCCTCGCCTGCACCCGCGACCCGTACGACGACACCCCCGAGCGGCAGCGGCTGCACACCGTCCTGCTGGACCAACTGCGCGCCGCGGGGGCCGCCGGCCCGGCGGGGCAGCCCGCGCCGCTGCCCGCGCCCGCGGACCCGCGGCTCGCCGCCGTCTGCGACCTGCTCTACGCCGACCCCGCCGACCAGCGCACGCTGGCCGTCCTGGGCCGGGCCGCGGGCGCGGGGGAGCGGACGCTCAGCCGCCTGTTCCGCCGCGAGACGGGCATGACGTTCCCTCAGTGGCGCACGCAGGTGCGGCTCTACCACGCGCTGCGGCTGCTTGCCGACGACGTACCGGTGACGACGGTCGCGCACCGCTGCGGATGGTCCTCGGCGAGCGCCTTCATCGACGTCTACCGCCGCGCCTACGGCACGACCCCGGGCGGCAGCCGCCGCACGTAAGCGGCACGCAGGCGGTCAGGGCCGGGACAGCTTCCCGATCTCCGCGACCACGTACTCCGTGTGCGGACGTACCCCCGCCCTCAGCTCCTCGCTCCAGCTCTCCTCGGCGTACCGGCTGCCGAGATACAGCTCCCGGGCGTGCTCCAGCACCGGCCGGTGCTCAGGGGGCAGCCGTTCCAGCGCCCACGCGGCGGCGGCGTCCTTGGGGCGGATCTCCCCGGTGGCCAGCGTGCTCCAGATCCGGGCCAGGGTGAGCAGCACATTGCGGGTGTCGTCGTCCGCCCCGGCCAGCAGCTCGGGGATGCCGGCCGTGGCGGCGCGGACCACGTCCTCGTACGGCACCGGATCCAGCACCCGCGCGGGCGGCGGGCCGGCGAGCGCGTGGTCGCCGGCCCGCGTCATCGTGAGCACGATCGCGAGGTCCGGCATGGCCTCCGGCCGCGGCGGCCCGCCCGCCTCGAACCCCTTGCGCAGCCACTCCCCGTACAGGAAGTCGCCGGTCGGCGGGTAGCGCCACGGCCGGACCTCGGACTCCACGACCACCGTCAGCTCCACCGGGCGCAGCCCGCCGGTGAAGCCGGACACGCGCAGCAGCCCGTCGAGGAGCGCCTGCCGCTCGTCGCCGGTCAGGGACCGGCGGGTGACGAGGAGGACGTCCACGTCGCTGGCGGGGCGGAGCCCTCCGAGGACGGCGGAGCCGTGCAGATAGGCGCCGACGACCTCGGGCCCCAGCACGTCGTCGACCAGCGTCATGACCGTGCGTACCTGATCTTCCATCGGACCAGTGTCGGACATGGGCGGCCGGCGCCGTGACTCAGGTGATCTCGATGCTGTCGAGCTCGGCGTAGTACGTGTCGCGGCCGAGGCGGATCGTGTTCCAGCCCGCGTCGAGCCGGACCCGCTGGTCGACCGTGGCCCACTTCTCCCAGCCGGTGAACGGGTAGGTCACCTTCCCGGCCGCCTTGCCGCGGACCGTCAGCAGGTGCGTCGAGGCCACGGGGGCGGAGCCGGCGAGGGAGCCGTTGGCGTAGCGCACGGACAGGGTGCGGTGGCCGGCGGCGGGGGCGAAGACGGAGAACTCCACGTAGCTGTTCGCGTAGTCGATGTGCCCGACGGCGCCGCCGTCGTGCGCACCGGCGGAATCACGGATCCGCGCGTTGTGCACGACGGCGTTCTCCGCCTGGTAGAGGACCTTGCTGCCCTCCACGACCGGCCGGCCGTCCGTCCAGCCGATGCCGGTCGCGTACATCGCGCGTCGCGACCGGTCCGCGCTCCAGCCGTGGAAGAGGATCCGGTCGCGCCCGTCCGGGCCGGTGACGACGTCCTGGCCGCCGGGCCCGCGGACGGCGCCGCCGAAGGTGTCGGTGCTGAGCAGCGGGTCGGCCACCTTGCTGTACGGGCCGGTGAGCCGGTCGGCGACGGCGTAGCCCGTCTTGTAGCGGTTGCCGTCGTAGAAGGAGGCCGAGTACAGCAGCACGTACCTGCCGCCGCGTTTGACGAGCGTCGGCGCCTCGATGACGTTGCCCTCCCAGGCGCGGTCCTGGCGGATGAGCGGCGTCGCCCTGCCCTTGACGACGGTGCCGTTCGCGTTCACGGGCTGGAGGTACAGCCAGGTGTCCGTGGCGCAGCAGTTGCCGTCGTTCTTCCACAGCATGTAGCGCTGTCCGCCCTCGGTGTAGCTGGAGGCGTCGATGGCGCCGCCCTGGCGTTCGGGGCAGACCAGCGGCCCGCGGCCGGCGGGCTCGAAGGGGCCCGCGGGGGTGTCGGCCAGGGCGACGCCGATGCACTGCTTGTCGCTGGCGCGATCGCGCGCGGTGTAGTGCATGGTGAACCCGGCGCCGTTGTCGAAGACCTCGGGCGCCCAGACCAGCCCTCTTTCCGGTGCCGCCCAGTCGCCGAGCCCGGGCAGCACGTCGGCGCCGTCCAGGGACCAGGAGGCGAGGTCGGTGGAGGTGGCGTGCTGGATGTTCTTGCCGGCGCCGTTGGTGGCGTAGGCGTGATACGTGTCGCCGGCCTTGACGATGTCGGGGTCGGGGAAGTTCGCGTCGAGCACCGGCGGTCCCGGGGCGGCGGCGGGTGCGGGTCCCGGCTCGGAGGCGGCGGCGGACGAACCGGGGGCGGCGAAGGCGGCGAGAGCGGCGAGGACGGCCGCGGCGGCGGTGACGGCTCTGGCGGGGCGCGGGGACACGGAAGCTCCTTCCGGGAGCGGACTCCGGGCGGTCGGCTGCGGGGCCGGCCGCCCGGGTGAGGTGAGCTGCGCGCGCTATTACATCGTTGTAATCGCCTGACACGGTAAGGAGCCGCACCGGAGGTGTCAACGACCCCCGCGGGGGCGGTCGTTGCCGGGGCGGCGGCCCGTCGCACGCCGCCGCCCCGTGCTACTGAATGGTTTCAATCCGCGCTTCGCTCCGCGGCTGCGAACGCGGTCACGGCTTCCCGGTGAACGTCCACGAACCGTGCGGCACCCGGTACACCGCGAAGCCGGGCTCGGCCCGTACGAACTCCGCGCCCTCCGGCTCCCGTACGTCCCCGCGCGATCCGCTCGGCACGTGCACCTCCGCCGTCGCCCCCACCGGGACCCGCACCGCCAGCCGCACCGTCCGGTCGATCCGCGACCACGACACGGCCGCGGGACCGCGCACCGTGTGCAGCTCCGTGCGCGCCCAGTCGACCCCGGCGCGCGCGTCCGGGCGTACGGAGAACGTGCGGTAGCCGGCGTCGCCCGGCCGCAGTCCGGCCACGTTCTCGTACAGCCACTGCACCACCGTGCCCTGGAAGTAGTGGTCCCGCGAGCGCGAGTCGAGCTGCCACATCTCCCACATGGTGTCGGCGCCGTTGTCGAACCAGTAGCCCCAACTGGGGTACGTGCGCTGGGTCGCGATGGCGTGCGCGACGTCGGCGTGGCCCTCCGCGGTCAGCGCGCGCAGCAGCACGCTGGTGCCCAGCGCCCCGGTGTTGAGGTGGTTGCCGCGCTCTTCGATGTCGGCGAGCAACGACGCGGTGACGCTCGCCCGCGCCCCGGGCGGGACCAGGCCGAAGGCCAGCGGAATGCAGTTGTTCGTCTGCCGGTAGCCCGGGTCCTTCGCCGTGCGGTAATGGCCCTCGGGTGCCAGGAACGCGGCGTTCAGCGCCTCCTTGAGGCGTTCGGCGGCGGCCAGGTAGCGGTCCCGGGTGCCGGTCTCGCCCGACAGGCCGGCCATCGCCGCGGTGTCGGTGAGCGCCCGGTGCAGATAGGAGGTGGCGGTCAGCCGGGTGTCCTCGGGCGGGTTGCCGCCGTAGCCGGGCGGCAGGTAGTCGCCGAGCGCGGTGACCGCCAGGCCGTCCACCAGCCGGTCCAGCTCCCAGTCCAGATAGCGCGTGAGCGCCGGCAGATGGTCGCGTACGACGCGCTCGTCGCCGTACACCCGGTACATCTCCCTGACCAGGAACGGGTAGACCGTCGTCCACTCCGGCGCGGGTGCCAGGTCACGGTAGCCCCAGCCGCCGCTGGGCACGATCACCGGCACCTGGCCCTCGGCGTTCTGGCTGTCGCGGAGGTCGTCCAGCCACTTGCCGAGCATCCGGTGCATGCCCAGCGCGTACATCATCACGGGCGCGCCGACCTGCGCGTCGCCGGTCCAGCCGTTCTTCTCGTACATCGGGGTGTCGGTGGGGATGCCGTGCAGGTTGTTCTGCACGGTGCGGCGCATGGCGCGCTCCAACTGCTCGTAGAACGGCTCCGAGCAGCCGAACGTCCCGGTGTCGTCGACCGGCGTGTGCACCACCCGGCCGAGGACGTCGCCGGGTTCCGGCTTGGCGGGCAGCCCGCTGATCTGCACGTAACGGAAGCCCTTGTACGAGAACTTGGGCTCCCACACCTCCGCGGAACCGCCGCCCGCGCAGACGTACTCGTCGGTCTGGAAGCGGCCCGGCACATGGCCGGTCTCGGCGTGCACGCTGCCGTCGGCCTTCAGCTTCTCGCCGTGCACGAGCCGCACGACGGTGCCCGCGGGGGCCCGTACCGAAAGCCGGGACCAGCCGGCCAGGGTGCGGCCCATGTCGACGATCCAGGTGTCGCCGTGGGCGGTGACGGCGACCGGCCGGACGGTGTCGATGACCCGGATCGCGTCGTGGGGCTGGGCGCGCAGGGACCCCTTGGGCGGATCCTGGCGCGCGGGGGCCGCCCAGGCCGCGTCGTCGAAGCCCGGCTCGGTCCAGCCCGCGGGGTGCTCGCGGGCGTCGTAGGTTTCGCCGGCGTAGAGGCAGTCGGAGCGGGTGGGGCCTTCGCTGATACGCCAACTGCCGTCGGTGGCCACGGTGGTACGGGCGCCGCCCGGGTGCTCGATCTCCAACTGGGCCAGCAGGCGCGGCTCGCCGTGCCACGGGGGGGTGTGCCAGTTCCAGACGTTGGGCGTCGTCATGCCGAAGAAGCCGCGGCCCAGGGCGACGCCGATGGCGTTGGCGCCGCGGGTGACGAGGTCGGTGACGTCGTGGACGGCGTACAGCACCGTCTCGTCGTAGTCCGTGAAGCCCGGGTCGAGGACCTGGCGGCCGACGCGGCGGCCGTTGATCTCGGCGTCGTAGTAGGCGAGCCCGCTGAGGTACAGCCGGGCGCGCAGCACGGGCCTGCCAACGGTGAACTCGCGGCGCAGCAGCGGCGCGGGCCGCACCTCGGCGGGGACCGCCGCGCCGCTGCCCCAGGGGCCCTGGCCGTACGGCGCGAGCACCGTGGCAGCCTCCCACGCGCCGTCGTCGAAGCCGGGCTGCTGCCAGCCGTCCTGCTCCTCCCCCGCGCACCGCCAGCCCGGCCCGGTGACCAGCTCGGTGACGTCGTCGCCGCGGTGCACCATGAGACGTACGAGCAGACCGCCCGGGTTGACCGAGGCGCCGCCGCGGTTGGTGGCCCGGACGGCGACGACCACCCGGCCGTCCGCGGCGCGCACCGCGTCGGTGACGTCGGCCTGCCGGCCGGTGCGCCAGCCGTCGGTCTGCTGCGGGGCGTGCAGCACCTGGGCGCCGTCGAGGAAGAGGGTGAAGTCGTCGTCGGCGGTGGCCACGATCCGCGCCGCCGACACCTCGGCCCCGGCGGGCAGGTCGAGCGCGGCGCGGAACCAGACCGGTCCCGCGGGGGCGTTCTGCGGGGTGGCGCCGGGCGCCCAGATCCACGACGTGCCGTCGAAGCCGGGCGGCTGGGGCGCGGCGTCGGCGCCGATCCAGTGGCCGCGCCAGTCGCCCTCCGCCAGCGCGGTCTCCCACCAGCTCCATCTGCTCCAGTCGGACCGCCGGCCGTGGCCGTCCCAGACCCGCACCTGCCAGTGGTAGCGGGTACGGGTCTTCAGCGCCGGACCGCCGTAGGCGACGCCGACGGTCTGCGCCGAGGCGACGCGGCCGGAGTCCCACACCACGGGACCGTCGCCCTCGGTGTCCGGCGCGACCCGGACCTGGTACGCGCTCTGCCGCGCGCCGTTGCCCGGCGCGGACAGCTCCCAGCTCAGCCGGGGTGCGGCGACGTCCGTGCCGAGGAGGGAGGGCGCGTACTCGACGGTGGTGCGCTCGACGCGCAGCCCCGCCTCGCCGCCGTCCCCGCCGTCCCGGCCGGCCGCGGCGGCGGGGACGGCGCCCTGGCCGAGGCCGATGACACCGGCTGTCGCGCCGGCGGCTGCGGAGGTGCGCAGAAAGGCCCGCCGGTTCCATGCACTTCCGTTGTTCGTCTCGCGCTCGTGGCTCATCGCACGTCCCTTGATCGAGGATGGCGTGTCCGACCTGGCAATTGAAACGTTTCAATCGGACTCTTCGAAAATCCTAGATCGACGCGTCGGACAGCTCAAGAGTCGTGCAGCGAACGGCAGCGGGCGCCGCCCCCGCCGCGACGTCGGCGGCGACGTCGGCGGGGGAGTGCGCGGGGCTGCGCGGAGGGGCCGGGGTTACGCGGAGGCGGAGGCGCCCGCCGGCAGCGAGCCCGTCGAGGACGGCCTCGGCCACTTCTCCGTCGGCGCCACCGAGGACGCCGTGACCGTCGGCTCCGCGCCGGGGATGCGGCGTACGACCGCGGACTGCCGGGTCGGGGCGATGGCCGTCCGGGCGGAGGTGGAGCCTCCCGCGGGCGACCGGACGGGCGCGGCCGAGGGCGCGTACGCGACGGCCGAGAGACGGCCGGGCCCCTGGAACGACGCGCCCTTCGGAGCGTCCCACTTCGGCCGCAGCCAGTTCGTCACCGGCGTCGCCGCCGAGGGCGACGAGGAGATGAGCGCGGACCTGGCCGTGACCGCCGGAACCCGCGCCGGGGGAGCCGGACTCAGGCCCACGATGATCGACCTGTTCGTCGCCGCGCTCCAACTCGGGCAGGTGCTCCTCTACCGCTACGACGGCATCGAGCGGGCCGCCTCCCACACGCTCTGGATGCGCACCACCTCGATCTCCCTCGCCGACACGCCCGATTCCGCCGGCGGGACGGCGTACGACGACGGCCGGCTGCGGGTCGCGCTCCGCCGCCCCGTGAAGCTGACGACCGAGCGCGGCACCTGGCGCGTCGGCCGGCTGACCAGTACCTCCGCCGGCATGCGGCTCGCCTGCAACGTCGCGCACCTGCTGCCCTGACCCCGCAGCACGCAGTCCGCGCGCCGGCACCGCGCCGCGCCGTCCGAAGGGGAACCACATGACGCAGCACGCCGCGTTCATCGGGCTGGGCGCCCCTCTGCCGCCGCGGCAGGTGACCAACGACCTCAGCCGCACCCTCGACACCTCCGACGAGTGGATCACCACCAGAACCGGCATCCGCACCCGACGCTGGGCCACCCCGGGCCAAGCCACCGGCGACCTGGCCGTGGCGGCGGGTGAACGGGCGCTCAGGTCGGCGTGCCTGGCGCCCGAGCCCGGCGCGGTCGACGCCCTGGTGGTCGCCACCACCACCCCCGACCACCCCTGCCCGGCCACGGCGCCGCAGGTCGCGGCCCGGCTGGGACTCGGCCCGGTGGCGGCGTACGACATGGGCGCCGCGTGCTCCGGCTTCCTCTATGCGCTGGCGATCGCGGCGGGACAGATCGCCGCGGGGCAGGCGCGGCGGGTGCTGGTGATCGGCGCGGAGACGATGTCGAGCCTGCTGGACACAAGCGACCGCACGACGGCGGTGATCTTCGGCGACGTCGCCGGCGCTGCCGTGCTCGCCGCCGTGCCGGACGCCGCCGCTCCGGGGGTGCTGCTCGGCACCGACCTCGGCTCCGACGGTTCCCGCCACGATCTCGCGTACGTGCCCGGCGGCGGTTCGAGGGAGGCCGCCGCCGGGCCCGTACGCGCCCCCCGGGCACACCGGCTGACGATGCAGGGCGAGAAGGTCTTCGCGCTCGCGGTCGCCCGGATGGCGGACTCGGTGACGGCGCTGCCGGGGCGCGTCGGCTGGGAGACCGGCGAGGTGGACCGGCTCGTCGGTCACCAGGCGAACATACGGATCCTCACCTCGCTGGCGCGCAGGCTGGATTTCCCCGTGGAACGGCTCGTCGTCAACATCGACCGGGTGGGAAACACCTCCGCCGCCTCGATTCCGCTCGCTCTCACCAACGCCGTCGCGGCCGGCGAACTGACGGCGGGGACCGTGTCGTCCTGGCCGCCTTCGGCGGCGGACTTTCCTGGGGTTCGGTCGCCCTCACCTGGCCCGGAATGCCCGCGGTATGACGCCGTCCATGGAATTCGACTCGCTCGTGCTCGTCGAAGTCGCCGTGGAACTGAGCCGGCGATTCGACACGGACGTCTCCCACGAGGAAGTCCAGGAGGCCGGAAACGTCACGGGCACCGTCGAGTTCCTGAAATCGAAAGGCGTGGCGGTCTGAGCCGCCCCGCGAGGAGCCCCGCGGGCGTCCCACGACGTGGCCGCACGGGCAGCCGGTGAGCCGACGCCGCGGCGGACCGCACCACACCGGCTCCTCCGGCCGGGGCCGCTCAGCCGCCGAACGCGTCCAGGATCTGCTCGGCCGCCCGGGTCGCCGTCAACTCGCCGTCCCTGACCTGCCGTTCCAGCCCTGGCGCCAGCGCGCCGACCTCCGCATCGGCGCGCAGCCGGCCGAGCAGTTCCTCACGGACCATCGTCCACGTCCAGTCCACCTGCTGATCGCGCCGCCGGTCGGCCAGCCGGCCGGTGCTCTCCAGCAGTTCGCGGTGGCGCTCCAGCCGGTCCCAGACCGTGTCGAGCCCCGTCGCCTCGCGCGCGCTGCAGTGCAGCACCGGCGGCGTCCAGAACGCGCCCCTGCCGTGCATCAGTCGCAGTGCGCCCGCCAGTTCGCGGGCCGCCGCCCGGGCGTCGCGCTCGTGCGGCCCGTCCGCCTTGTTGACGGCGATGACGTCCGCCAGCTCCAGCACGCCCTTCTTGATGCCCTGCAACTGATCCCCGGTCCTGGCCAGCGTCAGCAGCAGGAAGGAGTCGACCATGTTCGCGACGGACGTCTCGGACTGGCCCACGCCGACGGTCTCCACCAGCACCACGTCGTAGCCGGCGGCCTCCATCACCACGATCGACTCGCGCGTCGCCTTCGCCACCCCGCCGAGCGTGCCCGCGGTGGGGGAGGGGCGGACGAACGCGGCCGGATCCACGGCCAGGCGCTCCATGCGCGTCTTGTCGCCCAGGATCGACCCGCCGGTGCGGCTGGACGACGGGTCCACGGCCAGCACCGCCACCCGGTGGCCCAGCCCCGTCAGCATGCTGCCGAAGGCGTCGACGAACGTCGACTTGCCCACCCCCGGCACCCCACTGACCCCGATGCGCCGGGCGTTCCCGCTGTGCGGCAGCAGCTCGGTCAACAGTTCCTGGGCCAGCGCCCGGTGCTGCGGCCGGGTTGACTCCACAAGGGTGATCGCGCGGGCGACGAGCGCGCGCTTGCCGTCGAGGACGCCCTTGACGTACGTGTCGAGGTCGATGGCCACCGGGTCACCCGCTCACGCGGCGTCGTGACCGAGGCCGGCGGCCAACTGCGTCACCAGGTCGTACGCGGCGTCCGGGATCACGGTGCCCGGCGGGAACACCGCCGTCGCGCCCATCTCCAGCAGCGTCGTCACGTCCTGCGGCGGGATCACGCCGCCGACCACGACCATGACGTCGTCGCGTCCCTCCTCCGCCAGCGCCTCGCGCAGCGCCGGAACGAGCGTCAGATGCCCGGCCGCCAGCGACGAGACCCCCACGATGTGCACGTCCGCCTCCACGGCCTGCCGCGCCACCTCCGCCGGGGTCTGGAAGAGCGGGCCGACGTCCACGTCGAAGCCGAGGTCGGCGAAGGCCGTGGCGATCACCTTCTGGCCGCGGTCGTGCCCGTCCTGGCCCATCTTGGCGACCAGGATGCGCGGCCGCCGGCCCTCGGCGTCCGCGAACTCGCCCACCCGCGCCCTGGTCCGCTCCACCGACGGCGACTCGCCCGCCTCGTTCCGGTACACACCGGAGATCGTACGGATCTGCCCGGCGTGCCGCCCGTAGCTCGACTCCAGGGCGTACGAGATCTCGCCCACCGTCGCGCGGGCCCGCGCGGCCCGTACCGCCAGCTCCAGCAGGTTGCCCTCACCGCCGGCCGCGCGCGCCAGGTCGTCCAGCGCGCCCCGGCACGCGGCCTCGTCGCGCTCCGCGCGCAGCCGCTCCAGCTTCGCGATCTGCTGCGCCCGCACCGCGGAGTTGTCGACCTTCAGCACCTCGATCTGCTCGTCGGATGCCACCCGGTACTTGTTCACGCCGATCACCGGCTGCCGGCCGGAGTCGATACGGGCCTGGGTGCGCGCCGCCGCCTCCTCCACCCGCAGCTTCGGGATGCCCGCGTCGATCGCCTGCGCCATCCCGCCGGCCTGCTCGACCTCCTCGATGTGCTGCCAGGCCCGCCGCGCGAGGTCGTACGTCAGCCGCTCCACGTACGCGCTGCCGCCCCACGGGTCGATCACGCGGGTCGTCCCCGACTCCTGCTGGAGCAGCAACTGGGTGTTGCGGGCGATCCGGGCGGAGAAGTCCGTCGGCAGTGCCAGCGCCTCGTCCAGGGCGTTGGTGTGCAGCGACTGCGTGTGGCCCTGGGTGGCCGCCATCGCCTCGACGCACGTGCGCGTCACGTTGTTGTAGACGTCCTGTGCCGTCAGCGACCAGCCGGAGGTCTGCGAGTGCGTGCGCAGCGACAGCGACTTGGGATTCTGCGGATCGAAGCGTTTGACCAGCTTCGCCCACAGAAGGCGGGCCGCGCGCAGCTTGGCGATCTCCATGAAGAAGTTCATGCCGATCGCCCAGAAGAACGACAGCCGCGGCGCGAAGGCGTCCACGTCCAGGCCCGCGTCCCGGCCCGCCCGGAGGTACTCCACGCCGTCGGCGAGGGTGTACGCCAGCTCCAGGTCGGCCGTCGCGCCCGCCTCCTGGATGTGGTAGCCGGAGATCGAGATCGAGTTGTAGCGCGGCATCTTCTGCGAGGTGAAGGCGAAGATGTCGGAGATGATCCGCATCGACGGCTTCGGCGGGTAGATGTAGGTGTTGCGGACCATGAACTCCTTGAGGATGTCGTTCTGGATGGTCCCCGCCAGCTTCTCGGGCGGCACCCCCTGCTCCTCGGCCGCCACGATGTAGAGCGCCAGCACGGGCAGCACCGCGCCGTTCATCGTCATCGACACCGTCATCCGGTCCAGCGGGATGCCGTCGAAGAGCCGGCGCATGTCCAGGATCGAGTCGATCGCCACCCCCGCCATGCCGACGTCGCCCGTCACCCGCGGGTGGTCGCTGTCGTAGCCGCGGTGGGTGGGCAGGTCGAAGGCGACGGACAGGCCCTTCTGGCCGGCCGCGAGGTTGCGGCGGTAGAAGGCGTTCGACTCCTCGGCGGTGGAGAAGCCCGCGTACTGCCGGATCGTCCAGGGCTGGTTGACGTACATCGTCGGGTACGGGCCGCGCAGATACGGGGCGACGCCCGGGTAGGTGTCCAGGAAGTCCAGGTCCGCCAGGTCCTGCCCGGTGTACAGCGGCCGGACGGCGATGCCCTCGGGCGTCTCCCAGCCGAGGTCGCCGCCGTCGCCGCCGCGCTTGAGGGCGGCGCGCCACTCGTCGGTGCCGGCCGTGGGGGCCGGGGTGCCCAGCTCGATGTCCGAGAAGTCGGGGACGGTCATCGGGCCACTCCCATGCGGTCGAGTGCGTCGGTCAGCACGGCCACGGCGTCGCAGCCGGCGTGGACGTAGGTGTCGGCGCCGTCGTACGGGCCGGGGCGCCCGGCGAGGTACACGTGCCGCGCCCCCGCGGCCCGCAACTCCGCGGCGGCGGCGGCGCCCTGCTCCTCGTACACCGTGTCGCCGGAGCACAGGCACGCCTCGCGTGCCCCGCTGTCCGCGAAGGTGCCCCCGGTGACGGGCTCGACGCCGCCGGCCTGGAACAGGTTCGCGGCGAAGGTCAGCCGCGGGGTGTGCACGGCCGCCGGGCCCAGTGCGGCGAGGAAGACGCGCGGCCGGGCGCCGGTCGCGGCCAGATGCGCGTCGGAGCGCGCCCGCAGCGCCTCGAACGCCTCGTCCCTGCGCACCCGCGGCAGCCCGCCGGACGGCGGCTCGGGCGCGGGCTCGCGGACGACGGGCTTCTCCGCCAGGTCGGGGAACTCGCTGACCCCGGTCACCGGCTCGCGGCGGGTGGCGAGCTTCTTGCCGCGCTCCGCCCAGGTCTGCGCCAGCCGTTCGCCGACCATCCCGGAGCGCAGCGCGGCGGCGTGCCCGCCGGCCCGCTCGATCTCCTGGAAGAACGCCCAGCCGGCGTGGGCGAGTTCGTCGGTCAGCCCCTCCACGTACCAGGAGCCGCCCGCCGGGTCGATGACCCGGGCCAGGTGCGACTCCTCGACGAGGACGGCCGAGGTGTTACGGGCGATGCGCCGGGAGAACGCGTCCGGCAGGCCGATCGCGTGGTCGAAGGGGAGCACCGTCACCGCGTCCGCGCCGCCGGCCCCGGCGGCGAGCGTGGCGACCGTGGTGCGAAGCATGTTCACCCACGGGTCGCGGCGGGTCGCCATCACCGGCGAGGTCACCGCGTGCTGGCGCTGCGCACCCGCCTCGGGCGCCCCGCAGACCTCCGCGACCCGCGCGAACAGCCGGCGGGCCGCGCGCAGTTTGGCGATCGTCAGGAACTGGTCGGCGGTGGCCGCGTACCGGAACTCCAGCTGGGCACACGCCTGTGCGGCGCTCAGCCCGGCCGCGGTCAGCTCCCGCAGATAGGCGACCGCGGTGGCCAGGGAGCAGCCCAGCTCCTGCGCCGCCGACCCGCCGGCTTCGTGGTACGGCAGCGCGTCCACGGTGACGGCGCGCAGGCCCGGGTGGCGCGCGGCGCACAGCCGGGCGAGTCCGGCCACGGCCGCGGGGTCCCCCCGGCGTCCGGTACGGGCCTCGTGGCCGAGCGGGTCGGCGCCCAGGCCGCCTTGGGCGGCCTCGGCGGCGACGCCGCGCCCCCCGTACAGCCGCAGCAGTTCCCGCGCGGCCGGCTCGGTCTCCGCGCCGGCGTCCAGGACGACGGGCGCGAGGTCGAGGTAGACGTCCGCCAGGACGTCGGAAAGCGCCGCGACGGGGATGCCGCCGGCGTCGCCGACGGCGAGCCACAGGGAGGTGGCGCCGTTCTCCAGGTCGCCGAGCACGGCCTCCGCGTCGGGCACCGCGTGCCGCTGGCGAACGTCCCAGCCGCCCGCCGCGTTTCCCTCGATCCGGCCGCCGCGGACGAAGGGCGCGAAGCCGGGCAGGCCGGGGTCGGGGGCGTGGTGGCGCGCGGTGTACAGCGGCGGGGTGCGCAGCCCGTCCTCCAGCGCGGTGGACAGCAGGGCCTCCGCGTCGGCGCCGGAGACGTCCTTGCCGGACTTGCGCAGCACGCCGGCCACGAGCTGCTGCCACTGCTCGTGCGACGCGTCGGCGAACTCGGCCGCCAGGGAGAGCCCGTCATCGGGCAGGACAGTCATGGTCGGATGCTAGCCAGGTCGGCTAATGGATAGACGATGCCGGCCTTGGCTGTGACTTTCTTCTCGTCGGGGCCACGTCCGGCCGGCCCCCTCGCCGGCCGGACGTGCGGGGCGTGAGCGCGCCCCGCACGCCGGGGCCCGTGCCCCTTCCGCCGGACCCGGGAAAACGGGCGAACGGATATACCGACCTGCCGTTCCTCGTCGAGCTGGGAGAGACCGTCGACGACGCGTACGCCCCGGCCGCTTCGCCACCGCCATCACCGCCCTCGGCCCCTCCCGCAGCCGCTGACCCGCACCGCCACCGCCTGCGCCCTCGCCGCCTGGACGGCGGTCACCGCGCTGCTCCTGTACCACCGCGCCAGGGCACCCTCGCGGCCGGCGGTACGCCCGTACCGGCCGGGTCAGCGCGCCCGCAGCAGACCGTCGAGGACGCGGCCGAAGACCTTGCGGGCGGTCCACGCCACCAGCGGATCCAGCGCCCGCGGCACACCCCGCACCCCCAGCTCCTCCCGCCACACCACCCGCACCTCACCGCCGTCCGCGGCGCCCGCCTCCGGCCCGTACACCTCGATCTCGGCCCAACCGCGCACCACCCGCCCCCGCTTGACGAGCCGGCACCGCCCCGCCGCCCGACCGGCCGCCGGAGGCGTCCACGCGACGACCTCCATCGGATCGTCGAAGCCCGCCCGGCCCACACCGGTACGCGCCGTGAACCGCGCCCCGACACCGTCCGCGGGCTCCGAGACCCCGACGATCCGCGTCAGGGGAACCCGCCCGCCGTGCGCCGGCCAGTCGGTCAGCCGTTCCCAGACGGCCACCTCCGGCGCCCGCACCGTACGCTCCACCTCGAACAGGGCCACGCCCTCAAGGTTAGGCCGCCGCCGGATACCCTGCCGGAGGCCGGAGCGGCGCGGGCCTGCGCGAACCGGAAGGGCGGGGTGCGGGTGGCGGACGCGGTACGCCGGGTGGTGCTCGTCGCGTACGACGACGCGCAGATACTCGACATCGCCTGCCCCAGTGGCGCCCTGGACGCCGCGAACCGCTTCGGCGCGGCGCCTGCGTACGCCATCGGGCTCGCCACCGCCAGCGGACGCGGCGTGCTCAGCTCCGCCGGCATCGGCGTCGGCGGCGGGCAGCGCCTCGCCGAGGTGCCTCCGCGGCCGGACACCCTCATGGTCGTCGGCGGCATCGGGCACGAGCGGGCCGCCGTGGACGGGGAGTTGATCAGGCAGGTACGCAGGCTCGCCACCGGCGCCCGCCGGGTCGCGGCGGTGTGCACCGGGGTGTTCGTGCTCGCCGCCGCCGGGCTGGTGGACCAGCGGCGGGTGACCACCCACTGGCGCTACGGCGCCGAACTCGCCGCCCGCCACCCGGCCGTCGCCGTCGATCCGGCTCCGCTGTACGTACGCGACGGACACGTCTACACCTCCGCCGGGGTGACCAGCGCGCTGGACCTGACGCTCGCGCTCATCGAGGACGACCACGGCCCGACCCTCGCGCGCGCCGTCGCCCGCGAGCTGGTGACGTACCTGCACCGCCCCGCCGACCAGGCGCAGATCAGCATGTTCCTGGCCGCCCCGCCCAGCGGCGACCGCCTGGTCCGCGACCTCCTCGGATACGTCTCGGGACACCTCTCCGACGACCTCGGCCCGCGTGCGCTCGCCGCCCGCGCGGGCATCAGCACCCGCCACCTCACGAGGCTGTTCGCCCGGCACCTCGGCACCACCCCGGCGCGAGCGGTGCGCGCCGCCCGCACCGAGGGCGCCGCCCACCTCGTCCGCTCCAGCGGACTGACGCTCGCCGCGATCGCGCGCCGCTGCGGGTTCCGCTCCGCCGAGACGCTGCGGCAGGCGTTCCTGGAGCACTACGGGGCCACGGGGGACACGATTCGCAGGATGCCGGACATGCCGCGGGCCCGCACCCGGACCGACCGGCAGACTCCCGGAGCATGACGAACAGCGACACGGAAGCCCACACGACGACCACGCGCAGGGCCGCCCTCGGGGGCGCGATGGCGATCGCCGCAGCGGGCCTGGCGGCCGGGATCCCCGCCGGGGCGGCCCACGCCGGCACGAAGGGGACAACCGCGGGGCGGACACCCGAAGGACCCCGGATCGGGGTCATGCTCTACGACGGCTTCAGCCTGCTCGACCCGACGGGCCCGGTCGAAGTGCTGTCCCGGCTGCCCGGGGCGGAGGTCACCATGATCGCCGAACGCCGCGGCCCCGTCCGTACGGACACCGGGCACACCGCGGTCGAAGCCGACCGGTCCTTCGCCGAGACCGGCGAGCTGGACGTGGTCCTCGTCCCCGGCGCGGGCAACCGCGGCACCGTCGCCGCCATGGAGAACCCGGCGATCCTCGGCTTCCTGCGCCGGGCCCACCGCCGCACCCGCTTCACCACCTCGGTGTGCACCGGCTCCCTCGTCCTCGGCGCCGCCGGCCTGCTCGGCACCCGCGCCACCACCTACTGGGCGTCGAAGGACTATCTGGAGGCGACCTTCGGCGTCACCTACGTGCCCGAACGCTACGTCCACGACGGCAAGGTGATCACCGCCGCGGGCGTCTCCGCGGGCATCGACATGTCCGTCTACCTGGCCGCCCTGCTCACCGACGAGCTGACGGCGCGCGCGATCCAGCTCGCCGTCGAGTACGACCCGCAGCCCCCGTACGACTCGGGCGACGCGGCCGGGGCGAGCCATGAGCTGAAGGAGCTGGCGCTGCGCCTGCTCGCGCAGTCGCAGACATAGCAGGGCTAGCCGGAGACCAGGCCCGTCTCGTGCGCGTAGATGACGGCCTGCGTACGGTCCCGCAGGCCCAGCTTCGCGAGGACCGCCGTCACGTGGGTCTTCACCGTCGACCTGCCGATGCCCAGGACGGCGGCCATCTCCGGGTTGCTCAACCCCTTCGCCACCTGCCGCAGCACCTCGGCCTCCCGCTCCGTCAGCGCGTCCAGCCGGTCATGAAGGCCTCGATCAGCCCGCGGACGACCGCGGGCGCGAGCAGCGCCTCGCCGGCCGCGACGGTGCGGATAACGTCCACCAGGTCCTGCGGGAAGCAGGCCTTGGGCAGAAAGCCTGACGCGCCCGCGCGCAGCGCCTCGAAGACGTAGTCGTCGCGCCGGTACGTGGTCAGGATCAGCACCCGCCCCGTCACCGCGAGCGCCACCGGGAACCCCAGGTCCGCCAGCCTGCCGCAGAGCGCGGCGAGCCGCCGGTCGAGCGGGCCTTGGCCCGCCTCGTCGCCCGCGGCGTCCACCAGGCGTGCCAGCGTCGCCGGCGCCGTCCGGCCCGTGGCCGCCGCCCCCGCCAGCGCCTCGCCCGCCAGCTCGGGGCGGCTGTCCACCAGCCGCAGCGCGGCGGCGCTCTGCACCGCGACCGCACTCAGATGGTGCCCGGCCGCGTCGTGCAACTCGCGCGTCAGCCGCTCCCGTTCCGCCGCGGCGGCCGCGTCCTGCTCCCGCGCCACCCCGGCCCGCCGCGCCGCGACCCGTGCCCGCCGCGCCACCCGGTGCCGCCGCAGCCGCCCGCACAGCACGAGCAGCAGATGCAGCGACGCCCCGGCCGGCAACTCGTCGAGGAGCGCCCACGCCGACGAAGCATCCGCCATCGGGGCCCCCACGACCGCCGTTGCCACCGCCGCCCCGGCCAGCGCGTCCCGTACGCCGCCGTGCACCGCCAGCGAGAACAGGGCCACCCACACCGCACCCGGGAGCGCCGGCACCACCGCCGCCTCCGGGACCAGCGCTTCGGCGCCGCCGTCGAGCAGCAGCACCACGGCCGGCACCCGCAGGCGCCCGCCGCCGCCACACCAGCGCGCCCGCCGCCGCGACCACCGCCAGCAGCCCGCACACACCGCCGCCGGGCCGACCCCCGGACCACCCGCGAGGGCGCACAGGTCGACGGCCCCCCAGTGCGGCACCGCTTCGACCCGGCCACGGGCCGGCTCACGGCGTCGCTGACGCTGCGGCCGGGGCGGCACACGGTTCGTATCCGGGCCAGGAACGCGGCGCACGCGGCGGTGCTGGCGACGACGACGTTCACGGTCCGCGAAGGCACCTGACCCGTGGGGGGCGGCGGACGGCCGACGCGGGTGGGCGGTGGCCGTCCCCCGATCCGGTCCCGGCCGGCGGACACGTCCGAAACGTTCAAGACCACCGCGTGCGCCGCTGCCATCGTGGGCGTATGACCGCAGACCTCTCCGCCGCCGCCTCCTTCATGGCCACCCACGCGCGGCTCCTCGACCGCCGCCGCTTCGAGCTGCTGCTCGGCGCGACCGGCCCCGCCGCCGTGCTCGCCGCCGTCGACGGCTACCGCAACCCCGACGGCGGCTACGGCTGGGGTCTGGAGCCGGACCTGCGGGCGCCGGAGAGCCAGCCCGGCGGTGCGCTGCACGCCTTCGAGGCGTTCGTGGACGCCGCCCCGGCCACCACCCCGCACGCGGCGCGGCTCTGCGACTGGCTGCTGTCCGTCACGCTGCCCGACGGCGGGCTGCCCTTCGCGCTGCCCGTGGCGGACCCCGCCGGCTGCGCACCGTTTTGGACCCGGGCCGACCCGGCGGCCTCCGCCCTGCAGAGCACCGCGTTCGCCGCCGGCACCGCCCTCAGGCTGGCCGCGCACGACCCCGCCGTCGCCGCACACCCCTGGCTGGAGCGGGCCACGCGCTACTGCCTCGACGCGATCGAGGCCATCGGCGACGAACCGCACGCCATCGAGCTGTCCTTCGCCATCCGCTTCCTCGACGCCGCCGCCGACACCCGCCCGCAGGCCGCCTCCCTGCTGGAACGGCTGCGCCGGCTCATCCCCGACGACGGCGTGCTGCCCGTCGCCGGCGGCTCCGAGGGCGAGGCGATCCGGCCGCTCGACGTCGCCCCCGAACCCGGCCGCCCCGCGCGCACGCTGTACGCCCCGGAGGTGGTCGACGACGAACTGCGCCGGCTGGCCGCGGGACAGCAGGAAGACGGCGGCTGGCTGGTCGACTTCGGCTCGTTCTCGCCGGCCGCCGCCCTGGAGTGGCGCGGCTACCGTACGGTCGGCGCGGTGGCGGTGCTGAAGCAGAACTCCCTGCTCTGAAGCCCTCCGTGCGGGGCTTCAGCCGCGGGCGACGGCGGGCTCCGGAACGGCGCGGGCCGGCTCCGGGGCCTGCGGCACCTCCGGGACGTCGGCGCCGGGTGCCGCCTGCGCCGCGTCGGCGAGGGTGTCGACGGCCGACTGCACGAAGGCACGTACCAGCGGCGTCTCGTGCGCCGTACGCCAGATCAGCCCCCAGACGCCCATCGGCTGCTCCGTGATCGGCACGTAGGCGATGCCCGGCCGCGGGAAGTGCCGCGCCGCCTCACCCTGCACCACGCACACCGCGTCCCCGGCCGCGACCACCGCCTGCGCCTCCTGGAACGTGGCGATCTTCGGCCCGTCCGCGGGGATCGGCCGCCCGGACGGCGTACGCGCCGGCATCAGCGCCTCCATCCAGTACGCCGGGACCGGGTTCACCGGCTGCGGGAACACGCAGTCCGCGAGGTCTTCCAGGCTCACGGACCCGCGGGCGGCGAAGGGGTGCCCTTCGGCGACCATCAGCACGTGCGGCTCGCGGGCCAGCACGGGGCCGACCGTCAGGTCCGGCTCGCGCACCGGGAGCCAGGTGACCTCCAGGTCCACCTCGCCCGCCCGCAGCATCCCGAACGGGTCGCTGAAGACCACCTCGCGGAAGCGCAGCTCGACACCCGGGTAGCGGTCCTTGAAACGCGCGAGGATCGACGCCTGGTCGAACGCCTGGGCGCACATCAGCCCCAGCGTCAGCACGCCGGTCGTGCCGCGGGCCGCCGCGGCGGCGGAGTCGATGCCGTCCTGGATCCGCCGGTAGCCCGCCTGCAGATCGTCGTGGAGCTGCGCCCCGATGGCCGTCAGCTCCACCCGGCGGCTGGTGCGCTCGAACAGCGGCGCGCCGATGCGGCGCTCCTGCTTGGCGATCGACTGGCTGACGCGGGCCTGCGAGACGTGCAGCCGCTCCGCGGTCCGGCCGAAGTGCAGTTCCTCGGCGAGCGCGAGGAAGATCTCTATGTCCCGCAGCTCCATCCCGCACCCCCGCATCGCCTGGCCCTGGCCGGAAACCGGCACCGTCCCGGGAGCGTATCCCGCCCGCCCCGCCCCCGTCACCCTCAGGCCGCCGCGCCGTGACCTGCGGCGGAGGCGGACACGGGGCCGGTGGCCTCCCGGCGGCGGGCCGCGGCGCCGTCGACGAGCCGCAGCAGCGCACCCGCGTCCGGCCGCCCGCCGACGACGCTGATGTCGACGCCGGCGCGCGCCGCCTCGCACGCCGCCGCACGGCTCAGCGCCACCACCGCGCAGGTGCCGGCCCGGTCCAGCGCGGCGCCCGGCGCCCCGGGCGGACCGACGGAGCCGCAGAGCTGCAGCAGATGGCCGGAGCGCTGCTCGTACAGCAGCGGCAGGACGGCCTGCGCGACCCACAGCGGGCCGAAGAACGCCGACTCCATCCGCGCGCGGGCCGCCGCCTCGGGTATCCACCCGACCGGCGCGGCCGCGTCCCGGGTGCCGGGGGAGTGGCGCGGCGGGCGGGCGTCGTTGACGATCGCGTCGAGGCGGCCGAACCGGTCGGCCGCCGCGCACACCGTGGCGTTCACCGACCAGTTGTCGGCCACGTCCAGCGCCCGGACGAACAGCCTGCGCCGGTGCTCGTCGTGCCGCGCCAGCAGCCGGTCACGGGCGGCCTCGTCCGGTACGACGGCGGCGACCCGTTCGCCGCGCGCCAGCGCGGCCGCGGTGACGGCCCGGCCCGCGCCGTGTCCTGCCGTGGTGACGAACCAGACCCTGCCCGTACGTGCGGTGGCGGTCATGGACCTTGCGCCCCCTTCGGTGGCTGCGTGAGCTCCTGCTCTTTCGTTTGCGTGGACCAGCCTCGGCTCGGCGCGGCCCGCGAACAACGGCCGATCCGGCAACGATGGATAACCCGTCGGTTATGAATCCCCCGCCCCCATCGATAACCGACGGGTTATGGCACGTTCCGGGATCGGCCGTTGTTCGCCGGGCGGGGCGCGGCGAGGCTGGAGCCATGAGTTCACCGGTGGAGATCACCGTCGTACGCGACGCCGCGCCGGCCGCGGCCGCCTGGCGTGCAGTCGTCGCCGCCGCGCGGGCGGCGGACCTGCCCGGCGTTCCGGCGCCGGTACGGGAAGAGGTCCTCGCCGGACTGCGGGGGGACGCCCACGCCGGCGGCAGGATGCCGCCGGCGTGGGCGGCCACGGGGGCGGAGGGCGAGGTGACGGCCGTCGCGGGGGTGCAGCCGGCCACCTCGCCCGGCCCGGCCCGTACCGCGGCGGACCTCCAGCTCTACGTCCACCCCGCCGCCCGCCGCCGCGGTACCGGCACCCTGCTGCTGGCCGCCGTCGCCGCCGCGGCCCGGGAGGACGGCTGGGCCACCCTGCGGGCAGACGCCCCGGCGTGCACGCCCGCGGACGTCTTCTGCCTGCGCCACGGCTTCGTCCGCGAGCGCGTCGTCCACCACCTGCTGCTGCCGCTGGCCGAGGTCCACCGCGCCTGGCTGGCCGAGCTGGTCTGCGCCGACCACCCGGGCTACCGCCTCACCACCTGGTACGCCCCCGCCATCCCCGCGCCGGGGATACCCGGCCCAGCCCGTACGGGAGAACCCGCACCGGCGGACGCCGACGACCCCGACGGCCTCGCCGCGGCCGTCCCCGGCTTCGCCTTCGGCCCCGCCGCCGGTGCGCCGGAGCCCGGCAGCGGCCGGCTGCTGACGGTGGCGGCCCTGCACACCGGCACCGGCGCCGTCGCGGGCTACACCGAAGTGCTCATCCCGCCCGCGCCCGCCCCGCGTGCCCAGCACTCCCACCTGGCCGTCGTGCCGGCCCACCGCCGCCGGGGCCTGGGCCGCTGGGTCACGGCCGAGATGCTGCGCCGGCTGCACGCCGAGCACCCGCAGATCAGCGAGGTGGAGATAGCCGCGGCCGACCGCGATGCCGCGGTCCTCGCCCTCGGTGAGCAGCTCGGCTTCCGCCCGTACCGCCGCACCCACGCCTACCGGCTGCGTCTGCCCGGCTGAGCACGCGCGGTGTGCCGGGCGGGCGGTCAGCCGGGGTCCGGGGTCGCGGCGAGCGAGCCGAGAAGCGCGAGCGCCTCGCCGCCGGGCGAGCCCGGCTCCGTGTGGTAGACGACCAACTCCTGCCCCGGGGCGGCGCGTACGCCGAACGTCTGCATCGTCAGCGTCAGCGGACCCACGGCCGGGTGCGCGAAGCGCTTGTGCTCCAGCGCCTTTCCGCGGGCGTCGTGCCGCGCCCACAGCTCGGCGAACTCCGGGCTCGACTCCAGCAGTCCGGCGAGGACCTGCCGCACCCGCGGGTCGTCCGGCGCCGCGCCGTGGCCGAGACGGAAGCCGGCGACGGAGTTGCGCGCCACGTCGTGCCAGTCGCGGTAGAAGGTGCGGGCGGCGGGGTCGGTGAAGACGACGTCCATGAGGTTGCGCGAGTGCGTCCAGCCGAGGAAGAGCGCGTCGGCGATGGCGTTCGAGGCGAGCACGTCGTACGCGCGGTTGTGGACGACCGCCGGGTTGTGCGGCCAGGCGTCCAAGAGCGCGAGCAGGCTCGGCTCCACCCGGTCCGGCACCGCGGCGGCGCGGGCGCGCGGCCCGAGGCCCGCCAGCCGGAACAGATGCAGCCGGCCGTCCTCGTCCAGCCGCAGCGCGGCCGCGAGCGCGTCGAGGACCTGCGCGGACGGCGACCGCTCCCGGCCCTGCTCCAGCCGTACGTAGTAGTCGGCGCTGACCCCCGCCAGCACGGCGACCTCCTCGCGCCGCAGCCCCGGCACCCGCCGGTGCCCCGTGACCGGGAGGTTCGCGGCGGCCGGGGTGACGCCGGCGCGGCGCGCGGTGAGGAACGCGCCCAGCTCGGTACGTGCCATGCCGCCCATGCTAGGCACGGCGCACGCGGACGTGCCTGGGTGCGCCGCACCCAGGAGGACGCCGTCTCTCCCGCGGGCGCCGCGGGCGGCCCAGCCTCGTGGCCATGACCACACAGCAGACAGAACAGACCCCCGCCGGCCGGGCGAAGACCGTCCTCGTCACCGGCGCCAGCAGCGGCATCGGAGAGGCCGTCGCCGCCCGGCTCGCCGCCGAGGGGCACCGTGTCGTGGCCGGCGCCCGCCGCACCGACCGCCTCAAGGCCCTCGCGGAGCGCACCGCCGACGCGGCGGCACGCAGCGGCGGCACGCTGGAGCCGGTACGCCTCGACGTGACGGACCGCGCGGACGTCGCCGACTTCGTCTCCGGCGCCCGCGCCCGGCACGGCGGCGTCGACGTGTTCGTCGCCAACGCCGGGGTGATGCCGCTGTCGCGGCTGGACTCCCTGCTCGTCGAGGAGTGGGACCGCATGATCGACGTCAACGTCCGCGGGCTGCTCCACGGCATCGCCGCGGCGCTGCCCGTGTTCGACGCCCAGCGCTCCGGGCACTTCGTCACGGTCGCCAGCGTCGGCGCCCATGAGGTCGTCCCCACCAGCGCCGTGTACTCCGCCACCAAGTACGCGGCCTGGGCGATCACCGAGGGCCTGCGGCAGGAGTCCGACCCCTCGGTACGGGTGACGACCGTCTCGCCCGGCGTCGTCACCTCCGAACTGGCCGGCACCATCACCGACCCCGGTGCCGCGGAGGCCATGCGCACCTACCGCGCCCACGCGATCGCGCCCGACGCCATCGCCGCCGCCGTCTCGTACGCCCTGTCCCAGCCGCCGGAGGTGGACGTCAACGAAATCGTCGTACGCCCCGCCCACCAGCGCTGACGCACGGCCGGCCCGACGCCGCCGCCCGGGGACCGCCACCCGGGGCGGCGACGGGTACTTTGGGCCCATGACAGCGGCAGCGGCGGGCCCGCCCACAGACCCGGAGACGACCGAGGACGCGCAGGCACTGCGGTCCCTCATGCGCGCGGACCTCCGCGCCGCGATGAAGGAGCGCCGGCGCGAGGTCGTCTCCGCACTGCGCACCGCTCTGGCCGCCATCGACAACGCCGAAGCCGTCGAGGCCCCCGACACCCCGGCGGACCAGGGGAGCGAGCACGTCGCCGGCGCCCTCGCCGGCGTCGGTGCGGCGGAGGCGGCCCGGCGGGTGCTCTCCGCCGACGACGTACGCGCCCTGCTGCGGACGCAGATCACCGAGCGCCGCACCGAGGCCGGGGGCTACGAGACGGCGGGCCAGGGCGAAGCTGCGTCCCGCCTGCGCCGCGAAGCCGACGCGCTCGCCGCGTACCTGACGCCGTAGGCGGCCCGCCTCCTCCCTGCCGCGAGGCCAACCGGCCCCGGCGGAAGGGGAGTTCGGCCGGCCGATGTCAGTGCCCCTCGGCAGAATGAGGGCGTACGACACGTCCGACGAACGGAGGCGACGATGGCGGACGACACCGCCGAGGTGACGGCGGCCCAGGCGTACCGGCGGCTGGTGCGCAGCGCGCAGGCGGCGCTGGCCGAGCCCGGGGGGCACGGGTTGGCCGCGGCGGTGCTGGCCGGGCCGCTGGCCGACGCCGACCGGGCGCTGGCGGCCGCCGGGCTGGCCGGGAACGAGCCGCGGTTCTTCGCCGTCGTCCGCAGCGTGACGGCGATCCCCACCGCCACGCCCGGCCCCGCTCCCACGTAGCACACGGGCCGCGGAGGTCACCGGCTGTTCCAGAAGCCGCACCGGTGGTCGGCCGCGAACGGGGTGGGCCCGATGGCGCCGTCGGCCAGCCCGAGCACCGTGGTCCTGCCCTCCGCCCGTACGGGATGCCACCGTGGCAGGCCGGCGTGGTTGGGGTCGCCGCGGTGGGCGAAGGCGGCCCAGTAGCCGGTCATCGCGGCGGTCAGGTCCGCGGGGCCGGGTTCCGCCCACGGCATTTCGAACAGGTAGGGCAGATCGGAGCCGTGGTGTGCACCGAAGGGGAACCCGTCGATCACCGTTCCGCTGTCCTGGGCCAGTTCGTATGCGTACACGGGCGCGTGCCTGGCGGCGGAGGCGGCGGTGGCCAGCGTGGGGCAGGCGCCGATCCTTGCGCCCCGGTCGGTCAGCAGCCGTGACAGCGCGAGCACAGGGCTCGGGTCGCCGGCGGCCGGGTAGCGAAGCAGCACGGCCGGGGCGTCGTCGCCGAACGTCCCGGTGACGACGTCGGCGTAGCCTCGCGCGGTGAGCGGGCGGCCGCCGAGGTCGTACGCGTCCGGGACGAAGGAACGCGTCTCGTCACGGGTACTGCCGATCAGCAGCGGGACTCCGGCCGCCGAGCCGCGCCGCAGCGCCGCCCCCGGCTGCCGCGGCAGGAACGGCGTACCGGCGACCGGCCCCCAGGCGTCGTCGGTGGTCGTCCCGGTGACCGGCGCCGCCACATCCGCCAGCGCCTTGAGCAGGTCGGTGACCGGCGCCCCGCGCAGGCAGGCCGCGACGTCCGCGGCCCCGGCGCAGCCGACGTCACGCGCGGCCCGTGCTCCCCTGGCGTCGGCGGCGGCCTTCGTCAGGACCGGGTTGGCGCAGGCGCCGCTCTGCACGACGGCCCGGTGGAAGAGGCCGCGGGAGGCGGGCGAGGCCAGGTGCGCGCAGACGCTGCGGGCCCCTGCCGACTGCCCGGCCAGCGTGACGCGCCCGGGATCGCCACCGAACGCCGCGGCGTTGGCCCGGACCCAGCCGAGCGCCCGGGTCTGGTCCATCAGCCCGTGGTTGCCCGAGACGCCGCCCCGGTCGTCCAGCGCCGGGTGGGAGAGGAACCCCATCGCACCGAGGCGGTAGTTGACGCTCACCACGATCACATCGCCGGTGGCGGCCAGCCGGGCGGCGTCGTAGTCGGATCCCGCGCCGGTGGTCAGGCCGCCGCCGTGCAGCCAGGCGATCACCGGCAAGGGCCCGGCCCGCTTTGGCCGGTGCGGCGCGGTGATGTCGGCGTACAGGCAGTCCTCGCCGCCGCCGGAGGGCTGCGCGCACTCCTGCCCCGCCACGCCGGCGTCGCGCACGCCGGACCACGGGCGGGGCGGCCGGGGCGCACGCCAGCGCAACTCGCCGACCGGCGGCCGCGCGTACGGCACGCCCCGGAACCGCAGGACGTCGCCGTCACGCACGCCGCGCAGCAGCCCTCCGTCCACCCGCACCAGAGCGGGATCGGGCACTTCGGCGGCTGCCGGCACCCCCACCGGGGACAGCACGGAGACGACGGCCAGACAGAGCGCGGTGACACGGGCACGTAAGGACATGCCCCACAGCATCGGCCGCGCCGCGCCGGGCGCGCGTCCCCCGTCGGGCGGCTCCGCCGCTACTTCCCGTGGCGTAGCCGCCGGGACGCGGGACCCCTCCCGGGCGCCGCGCCGCAGAATAGGAGTCGGCAGGCCGTCTGGCGGCGTCCGTACGCGACAGCTCCGCCGGCAGGCCGCACTACCTCCGTGGCCACGGCCTTCCGCTCCGTCCGGACGCTGTCGGCGCCGAGCGGTCTGTGTCGGCGGTGTCGGTATCCAGGGAAGGGGACGGCACACCATGAAGACGATCGCCCGTATCGCCATGACGTCCGTGTTGGCGCTGATCGCGGTTCTCGGCCTTGCCGCTTGCGAGGACGATTCCAGTCAGGGCAAGGAGAACGCCGCCAAGCAGAGCAACTACGACGCGCTGGTGGCGAATCAGCCGGCGGGGAAGATGACGTACTCGCCGACCCGTGAGGCCATCAACGAGTGGGTGAAGACCTGGGGCAAGCGCGGCAAGCTGTCGTACGTCTACATCCAGAACGGCAAGGGGGAGTACGGGTACTTCGTCATGAAGGGCCTGCCCGTGCCCCGCTGCAAGAAGCTCACGCCGACCGAGGCGGTGGACTCCTCGTCGAACGGCAAGGTCGTGGTGGCGCAGCCGGGCATGGACGGGACGTACGACTCGGGTTCGGCGTGCAACGCCTACTTCGGCTTCGACGCGACGACGGGCGCGTACGTGGAGTTCACGGTGGGGACGAACCAGTCGTTCTTCCTGTTCGACCAGCCCATGAAGATGCCGGAATACGCGGATGCCACGCAGCTCGGTCCGACGTCGGCGGAGGATGTCGCGGACTGACCCGGGGCGGGAACCCGTGCGGCGGACGGCTCCTCGGCGTTGGTAGTGGTGATCCGGTCCTGGGCAGCGTCGGCCGGGGGGCCGGTCATCTGTTCTGGCTGTGTCTGCGGGCCTCGTACAGCATGATCGATGCGGCGACGCCGATGTTCAGCGAGTCGACCGTTCCTTCCATGGGGATGCGTACTTGCCGGGTTGCCCGGGCGAGCAGGTCTTCCGGTAGGCCCTCGCGTTCACTGCCGAGCAGGAAGGCGAGTGGTGGTTCGTAGGTGGTGTTCCAGTGGTCTTCTTGCGCGGAACCGGATGTGGCCAGAATGTCGACTCTCTGCTGTGCGGCCCAGGCGAAGAATTCCGCGGCTTCGGGGGTGTGGACCACGTCGACGGCGAAGAGCGACCCCATGCTGGCCTTGACCGCTGCCGGGGCGTAGGGGTCCACCGTGTCCCCGATGAGGATCACCCCGGCCCCGCCCACCGCGTCCACGGTGCGGATGATCGTGCCGAGGTTGCCCGGGTTGGCGATGCGGTCCAGGGCGACGAAGACCGCCCCGGGGTGTGTGCTCAGACCGTCCAGTCCACCGGCGCGGCTGCGCAGGACGGCGGCGATGCCGCTGGGCCCGTCCCGGTCGACGAGACGCTGGAAGAGCTCGGCCCCGAACCGTGCGACGGCTACACCCGCCTGCTCCTGCTCCTCGATCATGCGCCAAGCCGCCTGATGTGTGAGCAGTCCGGGCGCGACGAGCAGGGTCTCGACCTCCCACCCCGCCTCCACGGCACACCACACCGGCTGCAGCCCTTCGACGACGAACGCCCCCTCACGCCGCCGGTGCTTGCGGCTTGCCAGCAGTTTCACCCGCTTCGCGAGGGGGTTGGCGGCGCTGGTGATGGTCTCGGTCATGGGGCTCTTCCGTGGTCGCGGTCCGGGTGAGCGTATCGAAGCAGGTGGGAGGCGCCAAAACGAGCCTGACGAGGAAGGCGCTGCTCCGGAATCCCGTGCCCTCGGCCGGCGCTTTGCGGTGGGATTGCAGAGAGATAAGCGGGCGTCCGCTTTCTCCGCCAGAAGGCTTATCCGGCTGAACGCGGGCGCTTGTTCTTCTTGGTTCAGGCAGGGCGGCACAGGGCCGCTCTCCGGATCCAGGAGGATTCATGCGCAGGACTGGTGCTCTCGCCGTCGCGCTGTCGTCGGCGGCGCTGCTGGGCTTCACCGCGCTGGCCGCCGCCCCCGCGGCCTCGGCCGCCGGCGGCGGGGACGGGAAGGCCGCCGAGGCCTCCGGGTACGCGGCGACCGCGACCGCCGAGGAGGGCAAGGGCGGCGAGATGCCGTACGGCGTGGCCCTGCGGATGCTCGACGACGGTTCGATGTCGATCGTCGCGCTGACGGAGGACGACATCGACGACGGCGGTGGTGACTGGCACCCCGTGGGGTAGCCCCTCCCGCCAGGCGGCCCCCCGCGCCCGCCCGGTGCCAGGGGCCGCCGCCTGCCGGGAGATCGAGTCGCCGATCACACGGGGCGCCCGCATCATGGAAAGAGGTGTCCGTCCTGGTACCGGTACCTGCGGCTAGCTAGGGGCAGCGAGGAGATGTCGTGCACGAGAAGCTGCTCCACAGGGCAGGCGGCCGCCTCACCCACCGCCACGATGGCCGGCCCTCCGCCGCCCGGGCCCGCCCGGAAGAGCTCGTGCTCGACCCGGCGAAGGTACGCGGATTCGGCGCGGGCACACTCGGCCGGCAGGACGAGGCCGGACTCGCCCTGGAAGTGGCGGAGTTGCTGCCCCACGGCTGGGACCTGCCCTACAAGCTGAAGGCGGCGCTCCAGGACGTCATCGCGCACCTCGGCGGTGAGGCCGAGCTGATGACGTGGCTGGACACCTTCCCCGGCCGCCCTCGCCTCACGGCACGGATCTACGTCTTCCTCGGTCTTCTGGACCGGTACGGCGACGTTCCGGAAGTGGTCGAAGCCCTGCGCGATGCCCGCACCCGGGAGCCGTACCCGGCGGGTCTGCGGAAGGTTCTCGTGCCCCAGACCGACGCGGAGACGCTGTCCGATGTGGGCTACCGGGTCGAGGCACTTCTCACGGACGGCAAGGTCGAGCAGGCCGCGGCGCTCGCTCTGGCCATCGCCGACTGGCTACGCCGTTCACTCACCGGCCCCGTAGCCGACCTGATGGCTCACGTCCGGGAGGACATCGCCCAAGCCGCCGGCGAGACGACGGCGGCGCCAGGCAATCCCACGTCCCGGTGACGCCCCGTCACACCCCATAGCCGCTATCCGATGCCGACCCGCGTGAAAACGTGGCCCGGCCTGTGCCACGGTCACCGACCGGCTTGCCGCCCTCCCGTACCACCGGATCCTGCTCGCCCACGACGTGAACGCCAACGCGGACCTCCTCACACGCCGGCTTTTGAAGCACGCCAGCCAATGTCCCCGTGACGGTCACCAACGTGCTTGGGCAGCACCGGTGTGTGTGGCCACCGAAGTGCTTTGCCGTCCGCTACAGGACCGGCCGCTGCCACTAGGCAGCAAAGACACGGAACCCGGGGCGAGCCTTATGCCGCCCACTGTGTGGTGTCTGCTCAGATCTGGTTGGTGCCTCCGTCGACGTAGATGTTCGCGCCGACGACGTAGCTGCTCTGTTCGGAGGCCAGGAAGGCCACGACTGCGGCGGCCTCCTCAGGCTGACCCATGCGCCCCCTGGCCACGGTTGCGGCGACGTTCTCCTTGACGGCCCGGGCGGTTTCCTCGTCGCCGAAGGCGGCGGTGCCGCCGGGGGTCTCTATCCATGCCGGGGAGACCACGTTGACCCGGATGCCGCGGTCCTTGAGCTCGTTGGACCATGTCCGTGCGAAGGACCGGACGGCCGCCTTGGACGCCGCGTACGCGCCGAAGGCGGCCACTCCGCGGTCGCCGGCGGTCGAGCCGAGCAGGACGATCGAGGCTGCGTCGTTGAGCAGCGGCAGTGCCTTCTGCACGGTGAACAGCGTGCCTCGGACGTTGACGTCGAAGGTCTGGTCGAAGTGTTCCTCGGTGGTCTGCTCCAGTGTCACGAACGTGCCGGTCGCCGCGTTCGCCACGAGGACGTCCAGCCCTTTGCCCCGGGCTCGGACCGCGTCGTAGAGCCGGTCCAGGTCGGCCATCGTGGAGATGTCGCCGGCCACTGCCGTGGCCCGGTCCGTTCCGATGGTCTTGACGGCGGCCTCCAGTTCGGCCTCGCGTCGCCCGGTGACGAACACGTGCGCGCCCTCGTCCGCCAGCCGTACGGCGGTGGCCAGGCCGATTCCGGCACTGCCCCCGGTGACCACCGACGTCTTGCCTTCCAGCTGTCCCATGTGGGTGTCTCCGCCACTTGTCTCGATGCCGATCCGTTCGCTATCGATACTGCGGGAGATCGGGGATACGATCCATGATGCAGAGTCCGGGATTCTTTACGTATCGTCCAGGAGGTGAGGGAGGTGCTCGGCTTTCGGGATCCAGTGGCCGACGCGATCGGGCTGCTCCGGCCCCGCACGGTGATCGGGCCGAGTCTCCGGGCCGCGGGCCAGTGGGCGTTGCGCTTCGACACGTTCTTGCACGTGCGGATCGGCGGCCTCGTGCACGGCACATGCTGGCTGATCCTCGAAGGGCACGAGCCGGTGCTCCTGCAGGAGGGGGACACCTTCATGCTGGGCAACCCCCCGCCCTACGTGCTCGCCAGCACGCCCGACGCAAACCCGCGCCCGGCGGAGCAGGTGTGGGCGGGTGCCGAAGACGGGTTCGTAAGGATCGGCCCGGAGTCCGAGGAGGACCTCTACCTCTGCATCGGGCACATCGCCTTCGACGACACGAACGCCGCCCTCCTGACCGATCTTCTGCCGCCGCTCGTGACCGTCCGCGTGGCCGATCCCCACGGCCGGCGGCTCGCCCAGCTGATCGATCTCCTGGCCACCGAGGTCGGGGTCACCGCCGCCGGCGGCCCGCTGGTGCAAAATCACCTCGCGCAGATCCTCCTCGTGCACATGCTGCGCGCCCACGCCGGCCAGACGGACCGGCCCACCGGCTGGCTCGGTGCCCTGAACGACGACGGCATCGGTGCCGCGCTACGCGCCGTGCACGCGGACGTGGCCCACTCCTGGACCCTCAACGAGCTCGCCGAGATCAGCCACATGTCACGTTCCGCGTTCGCCCACGCCTTCAAGAGCCACGTCGGCCTCCCGCCGCTGGAGTACCTGATCCAATGGCGCATGAGCCTCGCCCGCGACGCCCTCGCCCGCGACACCCTGTCGATCTCCGAACTCGCACAGGCCACCGGCTACCGGTCCGAGAGCGCATTCAGCACCGCGTTCCGCCGCGTGGTCGGCGCATCGCCCACACAATTCCGGAACCAGACGCGGCAACCACCGCGCTCCGCCGCGAACGGAAGCTGAAGTAGCAAACCGTGCTCAGCTGCGCCGTTAGGTAATCGTCCGTGTCGGCATGGTCCCCGGCTGGGCCTATGCCATTGAGGACGTCTCCAGCCGTGCCACGGCGTTCCTGCCGGCGTTGTCGCGCGGCACGCGCGCGTACACGGTGTTCCGCAGTGT